>JBGQLF010000026.1:0-18226 GCA_041499985.1 Gemmataceae bacterium | reverse complement strand
GCCGCTGGGGACGCCGTTGCAGGGGGCCGCCGCTGGGAGCCAGATGGCATGGTGCGTCAGCGCAGACTCGACGCACCCTACGACTGGCAAGGTACATGGATATGGGCCAACCCTCCTCTTCAAAATCGGCCGGGGAACGAACCGTTCGATTGCGACACGGCACGACGAGAATGCGAGCTGAGCACATCCTCCAAAATGGTCCCGACCCCAATCTTGTCGTAGGGGGCGATACGGCGAACGGGCTTTCGACCGCCCCTGCGGATGGTCCTTATCCCCTTGGCGCCCCTGAAGATTATGCCCGCGGTAAAGCGCGGCTCTTTCCCCAAGAAGCCGGAGGTGAGGTCTGGTTCGGTCCAGGCTTCGGACTTGAGGAACTGCTCGCGGAGTGGCCGCGGATATCGAAGAGGGTTGTTACACCATGACTTTTGAGACCACAATCCAGGAGTTAAGCGCTACCCACCTCGCTGATGCGCGTGCGCCCGATATTCCGGGCTTTGTCGATCAACTCTTCCATGTGGCAGCCGATACCGGCTCGTTGGCATGCGTCTTCGACGGACAAACAAGGCTAAGATTCTTCGTTCGCCCTCGGCCGGCACACATGGTGGGTTTGGCGCCCAGCCCGGTCGCACTGCAAGCCGCGTGTGTCGTCGAACACGAAGCAGCGCAAAGCATCCTGCGAATGATTTGCGCCCGTCTCGGCGTCATTTGCAAAGAACGGTCGCAAACGGACATCTCCTTCTATGGAGATAGGGTAGCGATTGAGTATCCCATACCATACCGCAGGCAGTGGAGTGTTTCCTTTACGAATACGCCTGAGCGCCAGGAATTCCTTCTAGAAGCTCTGTAGAGTCGACGGCCCCCCACCGAGAAGGTTGGTCGGTAGAATGTTTCCATGTTCTATAGTGTCAAGCAATCTGGCGTGTCGATGGCTCATTCTCGGTAGACGAGCGTCTAAGAAGAAAGAACGGCCCTTCACCCCGCAGGACCTGCTGGCGACGGTCTACCGACACCTTGGGATCGACCCCCGCCACGAGCTGAGGGACGCGGCCGGCCGGCCCATCCCCGTCCTGGCGGAGGGCCAGCCGATCGCGGAATTGATCTAGTCGACCTGGAAGGGGAGGCGGGGACGATCGCCGTGTTGGGTAAAGGCCGGACGGCCAAGGGCCGCTGACGCTGCCGACACGTATGGCGCTGGAGGCCTGGCTGGCGGTGTGGGGCGAGGAACCCGGTCCGCTCTTCCGCTCGCTGGACCGGGCCGGCAAGGGGAGCGGGCGGCTGAGCGCGGCCAAGCTATGTGCCCAGTCCCCAGCCTGGTGGCGCAAGCCGGCCTGAAGATCTGGCCGCACGGGCTGCGGCATGCGGCGATTACCCAGTCTTGGATGCGACCAATGGCGATGTCCGTGCCGTGTAGCGCTTCAGCCGGCACCGAGACCTGCGGACCTTGCAGCGCTATGACGATAGCCGAACCGACTTGGCCGGGGACGTGGCCCGACGGGTAGCTGCGGCCGCCTGATGTTTACGAAAACGCCTCTTACCGCCAACAAACTGCCGCGATCTCTAGCCATGCCCGCCTGGCATGCTCGCTCTGCTTCCCGCCCGCTGGTGAGGAAATACTGACGGGCAGCGCGTATCGAGCCCCAGCGGCAGGAGCAGCGTGGCATCGGCATCCAGTCGCTGTGCAAGACCGCGATCAACGACGGCATCTGTGATTTGGCGCAAATGCACGAGGTGCGGGAGTGTGCGGGGCACATCGACACCGGGACAAAGGAGCTATATTCTATGCACAAAGAAGAATATGGGGAGATGGCAGCCCGGTGCATCCACATCCGCCTCACCGAGCGAAAGGGAAGAGGCGATTGCTTGGCCTCTGGTTAGCCGGATTGTCTTTGTGGCTCCATTCGGCAGAGCCCCTTCAGGGGGAACACAAGACCCTACAAATTCTTATGACATGCAACATTTCAGGTTTTTGCGGGTCGTTTCGAGCCGAAACGGTGGGGTTTGGAGGCAGTTTGCATGACAGTTGGTACATTATGTCATGGGACGGGGCAAGGGGATGGAAGCGAACACGCAACGGGTTCCAATAGGATTTCGCCCGGTTCTTTCTTGACCGCACTCCCAGACTACTACATGCCCACCGGCCCTGGAGAATCGCCGTCGCTCTTCCGGCACAGGCTGTCCTTCTGGGAGTCGATGTTTACGCAAACCCGCCTATCGTCAACAACCTGCCAGGATCTCTGGCAGTGCCGTCCTGGCGTGCCCACTTGGCCTCTCACCTTTCGGCCAGCTACTCGTATTGCTTGTCCCCAGCGAGGCCCGTGCTACCCTCGACCGTTACCTGAAGGATCCCGACCAACTGTGAGGACAGGGGGGCCACTCTTCTGCACCCGCAAAGGCCCCACCTCTCCCGCACCCAGGTCAATCGCACTCTCAAGCAGATCGCCGCCCAGGCCAGTGCCAGGTTGCCGGAAGAGAAGGTGAGGTTTAGCCCTTTTGCAATTCCTGCAACAACAGCTGCTGCACCACCTCCGTCTTGGCCATGCCCTTGGTCTCGCGCATGACCGCGCCCTTGATGGCGTCCGCAGCCTTGGTCTTGCCCTTCTTGTAATCGGCAACGGCTTTGGGATTGGCGGCGATGGCGCGGCGTACGATCTCCACCAGTTGGCCCTCGTCGGCGACGACTTTGAAGCCCAGCTCGTTGATCACCTGCTCCGCCGAGGCGCCGGTTTCAAGCATCCGGGCATACACTTCGCGCGCACGCTGCGGATTCAGACCGGTACTTTTCTTCTGCTTGATCAGGTCGGCCAGGACCGGCGCCGCCAACGGAAAGGCACGGATGTCCTCCTTGCGTTCGTTGAGGGTTTGCAGCACCTGGTTGGTCATCCAGTTGCTCGCCTCCTTGGAGTCGCCGCAGTGGCCGGTCACTTCCTCGAAGTAGCCGACGAAAGCCCGTCCCTGGCGCGTGAGCACGTCGACGTCGTAGGCCGAGAGACTGTACTGCTGTTGCAACCGCACCCGCTGCGCTGCCGGCAATTCGCCCATGCCGGCGCGGATCGGCTCCAGACGGGCGCGGTCCACGGTCACCGGCACCAGATCGGGATCCGGAAAGTAGCGATAATCGGAGGCTTCCTCTTTGCGCCGCTGCACCACCGTCATGCCGCGAGCCTCGTTCCAACCCGCGGTCGCCTTGGGCACCTCGCCCAGGCGTTTGCCGGTCTGCTGGAATTCCTCGTACTGCCGTTGCGCCTCGTATTTCATCGCGCGCTCGACGGCCCGGAAACTGTTGAGGTTCTTGACCTCGACAATCGGCGTAGCTGCGAACTGGCCGTCGTTCTGCGGAACATGAAGGTTGATGTTGGCGTCACAGCGCAGGCTGCCTTCTTGCATCTCGCAGTCGGACACTTCCAGCTCACGCAGCAGCAATCGAATCTCTTCGAGGTACGCCTTGGCGTCTTCCGGACTGCTCAGGTCGGGCTGGCTGACAATCTCCAGGAGCGGGGTGCCGGTGCGGTTGAGATCAACCAGGCTATCGCGGCCCCCGCCCTGTTCGTCGTGCAGCATCTTGCCGGCGTCTTCCTCCAGATGGACCCGGATGATCCCGATACGCTTGGGTCCGGCCGCGGTGAGGATCTCGAGCCAGCCGTCGTGGCTGAACGGCAGGTCGTACTGGCTGACTTGATAGTTCTTCGGCAGATCGGGATAGTAGTAATTCTTGCGGTCCCATTTGGTGAAGGGGGCGATCTGGCAATTGAGGGCCAGGGCCGCCTTGAGGGCCAGGTCGAACGCCCGACGGTTCATGACCGGCAGCACACCGGGCAGGCCGAGGCAGACCGGACAGGTGGCGGAGTTGGGCGGCAGACCGAACTGCGTGCTACAGCCGCAGAACAGCTTGGTGCGCGTGAGCAGCTGCACGTGGACTTCCAGGCCGATGACGATCTTGTAGTCCATGAGGCCTTATTCCCCGGAGCGGGCCGCGAATGGGGATGGCCCATACGGGTCTTCGACGGGTCCGCTGATCAAGAGATCCTTGATTTCCACGAACTTGGGACTGAGGGCATACCAGCCACCAGCTTTGACTTGCTCAAAGGTGCGCACGTCGAGATTGAGGGTTGCGATCAGGTCCGGTTCATCTTTGAGCTTGGCTTGGAGAAAATTCCACACGGAAAGCCACGCCTTCTTCTCGTCCGAATCGGGCAAAGCCTTGGCTACCAAAATAACATGAATTCGGCCCCAAAGGAGCTTGAGCCGAACATAAACCTGGTAGTCCTCTGGACCCCAGCCCTGGGCGGGAGCATAGTCCCGGAAAGCTTGGGCGAGACGCTGGAGACCATACTTTATCATTGCTTCGAGAGCCATGGCAAAACTCCATCCGGGAGGTCCCGGAGTTGACTAAAGAGGAGAACCGCAGCGCGCTGGCTCCAGTTGCTGGCAGGCCGGTAGCGGATGTCGTTGATCTCTTGCGCTCGGACCATGATGTGATCCCAGTTGTTCCTCACGTTGACGGCCGACCTGCGTTGGAGGCGACGACTCAAGCCGGCCAGAAGAAGCAAACTGTCCAGGTCGTGAATCTCGAAGGCTTTGGGCAAGGCTTCCAGATCCAGACGCTTGCAAATCAAGACCTTCAACCGAATTTCCAGAGCATACAGGGCATCCATGATTGCCCCAGCGAAGCGTCCCGCGGTCAGCAGTGCTTCCGCATCCGTCCAGCGATCCTGCCATGCCATCTCGAGGTCAAGGATCGTGGCTCCCAGCTTGGTAAACTTCTGTTCCCCAGCCATTATAGCAGCCTCGGCCGCCGCAGATCACAGCTGAAACAGGTCACGAACCGATACCTGGAAACCCGGAATGATGTCTTCCACCGTGAGTGTATCCGTTTCCGCAAACACCTGGGGTTCCTGGTTCCGCCGATGCGCCGTGACGGTTCGTTTGGCCGGGTCAAGCACCCAGACGACTTGTACTCCCGCTGTCAAATAATCGGCAACCTTGCTCAGTACCTTGGGTTGGGTGTCGTTCTTGTTTAGCACTTCCACGACAAGGTCCGGGATCGTTTCCAGGTAACCTTCGGGAGACTGACGGATCGGTAACGAGCGATTGGCGATGAACGCCACGTCGGCACCCACGACTCGATCGGGGTCCCGCCACAAGACAATACCGACGTCGCCGCAGCGGGCTTTGCCCAGACTGCGTCGTTCGCCCTGGATTTTGAGATCGGCTGCAACATTGGCCTCGACTGCGCCATGGATATCGCCGGGGGGTGGCATGATAATGAGCCTGCCATTGTCCAGTTCGTAAAGTACAGTACCCGAGGGAAGGTCCGAGGGAAGTGCCGCCAGGTCCGCTGCGGTCAACAGCTTCTCTCCCGGTTCCACTTTGGGTGGTGTCAGCACAGTAGTCATCGAGATTTCCTCCCAGGAAGATGGCCCCTCTCGAAACGGGATCTGGCTCCCTCCAGTTTACAGTTTAGGTCGCCGCGTGTGCCAGTCCGTGGCCCGCTCGTGCATCCGCGCCACCCGCAGCAGCTTCTCTTCCTCGAACGGCGGCCCCAGGATTTGCAGCCCGATTGGCAACCCGGCCTTGGTAAAGCCGCACGGAATGCTGATGCCCGCGATGCCCGTCAGGTTGCAGCTGATCGTGTAAATATCCTCCAGGTACATGGCCAACGGATCATCGATCTTTTCGCCGATCTTGAACGCGGGCGTCGGCGCTGTCGGTCCCATGACCACATCGCAGGTCGCGAACGCCTGGTCGAAATCGTCCTTGATCAGGCGGCGTACCTTGAGGGCTTTCAGGTAATACGCGTCCTTGTAGCCGCTCGACAGGGCGTAGGTGCCGAGCATGATGCGGCGCTTGACCTCGCTGCCGAAGCCTTCGCCGCGCGAACGGGCATACATGTCGATCAGGTCGTCAAATTGCTTGGCCCGGTAACCGTAGTGCACGCCGTCGTACCGGGCCAGGTTGCTCGACGCCTCGGCTGTGGCCACCAGGTAGTACACCGCGATCGCATACGGACTGTGCGGCAGCGACACTTCCCGGATCGTCGCGCCGAGTTGCTCATAGACTCGCAGCGCCGCCCGCACGCTTTGTTCCACTTCCGGGTCCAGCCCTTCGCGGAAATATTCCTTGGCGACGCCGATGGTCAAGGGTTGGACCGGCTGCTCGACCGTCTGGCGATAAGGCGGCACCGGTCGGTCCACGCTCGTGCTATCACGGCGGTCATGGCCAGCGATCACTTCCAGGAGCAGAGCGGCATCGCGGACGTCGTGGGCAAAGGGACCGATTTGATCGAGCGAGCTGGCGAAGGCGACGAGGCCGAAGCGCGACACCCGGCCATAGGTCGGTTTCATACCGACGATGCCGCAAAAACTGGCCGGCTGGCGAATGGAACCGCCGGTGTCGCTGCCCAGGGCCAGGGGCGCCTCGCAGGCCGCCACCGCCGCCGCCGAGCCGCCGCTGGAGCCGCCAGGAATGCGCTGGAGATCCCAGGGGTTGCGCGTAATCTGGTAGGCGCTGTTCTCCGTCGACGAGCCCATGGCGAACTCGTCCATGTTGGTCTTGCCCAGGAGCACGGCGTCGGCCTGTTTCAGCCGGGTGATGACGTGTGCATCGTACGGCGGCACGAAGTTCTCGAGCATCTTGCTGCCGCACGTGGTCGGCTGGCCGGCGGTACAGAGCACATCCTTGACGGCGACCGGCACGCCCGCGAGCAGGCCCAACGGCTCGCCGCGCCGGCGCCGGGCATCAAGGGCTCGAGCCTGTTCCAGCGCAGCCGATTCATTCACATATAAAAACGCTTGTACCTGGGGATCGCGCTGGCGGATGGCTTGCAGGAACGCAGTGGTCAGGGTCTCGGAGGAGAGCTCGCCCTGGGAAAGGAGGCCCAACAATTCGGAAGCGCTGCGTTCGATCATGTTCTTCAGCTTTTAGCGGTCAGCCACCAGCAATCAGCACCAAGCTGCTAGCGGACTGCTGATGGCTGAGAACTCACTCCAGCACAGCCGGGACGCCATAGAAGTCGTCGTGCCGGTCGGGAGCATTGGCCAAGGCGGCCGCGGCCGGCAGCGAGGGGGCCGGTTCGTCATCGCGGAAGACGTTTTGGAGCGGCAGTGGATGAGCGAGGGGTTCCACGTTTTCGGTGTTGACCTGCTGAAGTTGGCTGACGTAGTCGAGGATGGCGCTGAGCTGCCGGGTCATCATCTCCAGCTCTGCGGGACTGAGCTCGAGCCGTGCCAGATGGGCGACCCAGCGAACCTGGTCTGCCGTCAAGGACATAACTACCCCAATCAATCCAATTGCAGATTGCAGATTTGAGATTGCAGATTGAGAAGACAGCTTATGCTGCTGCCGGTTCTTTCAATTTGCAATCTGCAATCTCAAATCTGCAATTCTTATAGGTTCGTCGGCATCTGGAACAGCTTGCGTCGTTGCGGTCGTTTCACCCGACCGCTGCGAATGCACTGGACACAGACGCGCAGGCGCTGCACGGTGCCGTTCTTTTCCACCTGGATGCGCTGGAGGTTGGGCCGGAACGTCCGCCGACTGATACCGGTGACCTTACGGCCGACCCCGCCCAGGTACTTGGCCTTGCCGCGTTTGGCATATTGATTGCCCCGCACCGGTTTCTTGCCGCACACGTCACACTGCATGCCCATCGTCGCGTTCCCCCTGGGATGGCTTGGCGTTTACGGAAAATGGTCAGTATAGCGGTCTCGGAGAGGATGACAAGGCGACCCGCAAGCGGGTTCAGAGGCAGTCACGGAATCGTTGTGCGGATCGCGGCAATGGCGGCGGCTTGGCGAGCGGGGTCCCTTTCGATCTGATCCAGCAGGCTGATCATAGTGCCTGCATCAACAACTGCTTGCTGGACAACTCCAGGGGACGCAAACGGTCCGATTTTTCTCGGGTGATAGTCGGCTTGGTTGCGCAGCGTACCCAAATCTTCTAACGCAGAGCCAATTCCCCGTACATCCGGGTTTGCGGCGTATATCAAGCGGAGGCGAACCCAGGGATGAACATTGTCGCGCGGCAGAGGAGCAAAGCCCCAGCGTTGGAGAGTCTCCAAGCATTCCAGCATCAAGGCATAGTAAGCCCGTCCAGCCGCGGTTCGCCAATCGGCCTCGGTTTGCACTTGGGCCAAGCGTTGGGCGACAGCGAGGAAGGCCCTACCGTCCATCAGCTGCCTCGTAAATACTTAGATAAGCGAAGTGCCGGCAGACGTCGGGGGAAAAGGTCCGGACGTACCAGTCGATCCAATCGCGGTGGGTCGGATCATCACCCGGTCCAGGATCCGTGCGATGCGTCCAGAGAATGATGCTGGCCTTTTCCCACATATTCGCCCGCTCATCCAGCTCCACCCGGATCGACCGTAAGCCGGGCACAGTCTGCTTGAGGTGCTCAAGCATCATTTTGAACTCGTGCTGCATTCCCAACTCCGCCACACGGGATGCTACTTCCGGTGGTATCGTAACGGGAACCGATGTTATCGTTGCCATGCACTGCTCCTCGAGCTCAAGAGAATCTGCCACATGTTGCGGTCATCTGTTCCATTATGCCGTGGCCGACTCGCTTCTCCTAGAGCAGCGCCAGCCGTAACCTCAGAGGATAACGGCACGCGCTTTGCTCTTACCCCGTCTAGTGGGGAACAGACACGAGGCCATGCCTGGAGCACGCAGCATCGGCTCAGGAGGTGGCCAGGCTGGCGAGAGGATGTGCACCATGAGGCATGCGTGGATGCGAAGCGCGCTGCTGGTTGCCGTGATCAGCGGCCAGGCCGGAACTGAAGCCCAGGCGCAGTATTCCCGCCGGACACCCATCGTCGAAGCCGTGCAGAAGACCCGAGCCGGCATCGTCACGATCCGAGTCGCCATCAAAGACTCGGCCGGACGCGAGCGTGAGCGTGTGGGCACGGGGATCATCGTGGATGAACGGGGCTACGTCGTGACCAGCTTGCACGTCGTCGCCACCGGGGACAACATCCGGGTTCATCTGGTGGACGGGACCACCTGCACCGCTCAGGTGCTCAAAGAGGATTCTAACTGCGATTTGGCGGTCCTACGAATCCCGGCGAACAAGAAGCTCCAGGCATTGCCCCTGGGACCCGCCAACGATCTGCTCGTCGGCGAAACGGTGATTGCCGTGGGTCATCCGTTCGGTTACACCAACACGGTCTCGACCGGCATCATCAGCGCCGTGGGACGGGAGGTCACCTTGCCCAGCGGCGAACTGCTGAGCCATCTGATTCAAACCAATGCCAGCATCAATCCCGGCAATTCGGGCGGACCACTGCTGAACATCAATGGCGAGTTGATCGGCATCAACGTCGCTCTGCGCGAAGGGGCGCAAGGGATTGCATTTGCGATCAACGCCGACACGCTCCAGGAAGCGCTCTGCCGGCACCTCAGTGCGCTGGAACTGGCCGGCGTCGAGCACGGGTTGGCCTGCTCCGAAGCCATTGCCCCCGAGGGACTGCACCGGCAACGCGTCCTGGTGGCCTCGGTGGACCGGCAGACGCCGGCCGCGGCCGCGGGGCTGGAACGGGGCGATGAGATCCTCCGCGTTGCCGAGCGCTGCGTGTGCAACCGCTTTGATGTGGAACGGGCCTTTTGGGACCACAAGCCGGGCGAACAGGTCAACCTGACCGTGGTCCGCCAAGGCAAAGAGCGGAGCCTACGGCTAACGCTGGCACGAGGAGCGGCGGGCGAACAGACCGTGGTGTTCGAAGCGGCCACGGGTAAGGGAACTGCCAGCACCACGCGGGCGGCAGGCCGGAAGACCGCGCAGGAACGCTGAGCGCCATGGCGAGCTGACCACCCTCTGGCATCGGCGACCGAGGGACGCCGATGCACCTCTTTCAGCAGCCCTGGATGTTTGTTAGAATCTCCTGATGTCTTCGGTTTTCGACCCGTTCGGCGTCCAAGGGACTCGCATGACTACGGAAGAACTCCTTGCTCTGCCGCGCAATGGAGTCGAGCGCTGGCTTATTCGGGGTGAGTTGCGGGAAAAACCGATGACGGTACGAAACCGTTTCCATAGCCGGATCATGGCTCGTGTTTCTTACCTGCTGGAAAGCTGGCTGGAAGGCCAGCCCGAGCCGCGGGGCTCGGTGCTGTGCGGCGAGGCGGGGTGCCGGCTGCGGCGCAATCCGGATAGCACTGTCGGCCTCGACGTCGTCTACATTTCGGCGGACCTGGCGGCGGGGCAAACCGACGTGACCACTCTGATCGACGGCGTGCCCGTGTTGGTCGTGGAGATTCTTTCCCCCAGCGACACCGAAGAAGAGATCAACGAAAAGGTCGATGACTACCTGGCCGCTGGCGTCGCGCTGGTCTGGGTGATCGATCCGCACGATCGCACGGTCCTGGTCTATCAGCCGGGGGTTGAGCCGACGCTGGTCAACATCCGGGACACGCTCTCCGGCGAGCCGCATCTGCCGGGTTTCCGGGTTCCTGTGGCCCGCATTTTTGCGTGACCGATTGCTCGGCCGGAGGGAGCATTTAGCGGTTCTTCTCGCTGTGGGCTGCCCGTTGCTTGCGGACTCGATCCAGGGTTTGTCTGGCCTGGAGCGGTCTCCCCTTCCCCTGCTCGGCCTCCTCCAGACCCAGAGCGATCTCTCTGCGGAGTTCTTCGAGTTTGTGCTGGTGCAGTTCGTCCCGCTCGCGGAGCAGGCGTAGGCCCTCCCGGATGACTTCGCTGGCCGTTTGGTACAGGCCGCTTTCGACCTTCCTGGCAACGAAGTCCTCAAGCTCCTGGGTCAGGGAAATATTCATCGCACTCCGCCCCTGGGGTGAAGAAGTTGTTCTGCTGCCAGGGTAACAACTCTGTGCAAGAAATGTCAATTTCTGTTATTCACACGCTGCTGTAATGAACGAACTGCTGACGTCCTTGAGGTAGGTGACCTCCCCATCCGTGCCGGTCTTAAGGACGATATTCGCGAACTGGTCCGCCTCGATCAGCCGGCCGAGGGTGCTCATGGTGTACTGGAAGTCCTGGCCTTGGGGGGCCGGCGGCTGGCCGATCTGCCCAGCTGCCATCTGCACGTTCTGCTCGCGCAACACCCGGATCACGTCATCGGCCGTCAGATTCCGCGCTTGCAGCTTGTCCGGGTCCAGCCAGACGCGCATGCTGTAGTCCTGCTGGCTGAAGATCGTCACGTCGCCGATGCCCTCCACGCGGGCCAGCGCGTCCTTGAGCTGCATGTAGAGCCGGTCATAATAGGCCCGGCCGGTCTCCGGGTTGTCCTCGGAATAGAGACTGATTGCCTGGAGCATGTCCGTGGACCGCTTCTTGACGGTCACGCCGATGGTCCGGACCACGTCGGGCAGCGTTGGCTCCCGGAGAATGTTGAAACGCGCCACCTTGGAACTGGAGCGTTGCCTATAATTAAGGGGTGTTCGGCTTTGGGAGGCATAAGCGATGACTGCGGAAAAGGTCGAAAAACAGCGCTACATGGTCAGCGTCTACGAGGCCAAAGACGCACCCGGGGCATTCAAGTTCACGTTCGTGCCGAGGGGGCGACAGCACGAAGGGGGCGCCGGCGGCGCCCCGAAGCGCGTGCCCCAGCACATCGTGCAGGTGAGCGGGAAGCTGGATAACCCGGCCTTCGACTGGAGTGCTTCCCCCGATGCGCCGGGGGCGGCTCAAAACGAGCTGGAGCAGATCGCCCGGGACCGCTTAGCCGCCCTCCGTGCCTGGCTCAATCGGGTCGGCGACCTGGTCGGCGGCGTCGAGCAATGGGGCAAGGAACTGGGCTGGGCGACCCGCCGTATCGAAAAGCGCTTGGACGACTCCGGCGTGGGTACCCACAAGGTCCCGGCCCTGCTGCTGCAAGAAGACACGGTGCGGGTGTTGCTGGAGCCAGTGTCACGGCGTGCGCCGGGGGCGGAAGGTGTCGTGGATCTGTACCTGATGCCGGCCTACGATGACGTCGCTAGCCTCTATTTCCAGGAAGGCAACTGGCACGTGCACTACCTGTTGCCAGGCGGCAAGGCGGTGGCGATGATCAAGGAGGCCGAGTCAAAGCCGCTCTCGAAAGAGACATTGGCCGCCGTCCTTCAGGAAATGAAGAAGCATGGCCAATGAAACCTTCGCGTGGCTCATCAGGTTCAAGGAAATCGAGCGCGAATATCGGGCGACCCGTCTGGCGACCGACCACCTGCTGCAGGCCCTACAAACGGGGGCCGTGAACCTGGAAGGGAATCTGAAGATTCTCGACATCAATCGGGCCTCGGAGCGCCTCGAAGGCACTTACATCGCCAGCCTGTTTTCCGAGTTCGAGCGCGGCCTGAAGCGGTTCCTGCGCGCGCAGCAGTTGAAGAAGATCCCGCGCTACGCGGAACAGCTCATCAACCGGGTGGCAGCACGTGTGGGCATTGCCGGGGATCCGCTGCAGAATGCCCACAAAGTCCGCCGGTATCGCAACCAGTTCGTCCACCATCTGACGGAGGAAATGGAATCGTTTACTGTCCGTCAGGCGACCAGTCACCTCTGCATTTTTTCGACCGCTTGCGAACTGCCTGGTAAGGAGCCAGTCAGTATCGCGCAGATCAAGGGAGATTTCCGGGGCACTGTCAAGGCGATGCAACGACCCTGGCGTCATCCCCTGGGTGCCGTTCAGGCATTTCCAGAGACCTCCAGAATCGGTGTGGCAGCGCTGGCGCGAAAGAGCCAATTTATTGCCTCGACCAGCGAAAATCGTGTCTGGCTGCTGTAAGGTTTTCTGCTGCGCCCCCCAATATCCATTCAGCTCGGGAAGTCGGTAGCGTCTTGGGAATACTGCCAAGAGCGCCGAAACTTATCTATTCATAAGGAGTTAGAGCCGAGGTTTCGGCACTTGCAGAAGCGCTTGGCCTGAGGTAAGTATGACACGTTCGCCAAAAAAGGCGAGACACGACCTGGGGTCGGGCACGCGGAAGGACGGCTCTCGAGCGATGAAGCCGCTTCGGAGTAAAGGGGATGTGGTATGGATTCTTGCTTTTGCCAGCGTAGTCACCTCACGATGACTTTTCCTACCCATAGGTTGGGCCGCCGCGTTGGCCCCTTGGGGAGAGCATCTCTGCACCCGAAACACGTCCTTTTCCTGATGTTTGGCTTCTTGTTCCTGGGGCCGGCCACCGGTTGCCAGGATGGGACGCCCCGCATCGCCCCGCCCGAGGTTCCGGTCGTGCCGGTCAGCCACCCCGCCGAACGGGAGGTCACCGACTACGTGGACTTCACCGGCCGAACCGACGCGGTCCAATCGGTGAACGTCATTGCCCGGGTCACCGGCTACCTGGTCCAGATGCCATTCAAGGAAGGTTCGGAAGTCAAGGCGGGAGGCCTCCTGTTCGAGATCGACCCGCGGCCCTACCAGGCCCAGCTGGACCAGGCCCAGAGCCAGGTTACCCTCTACCAGGCCCAGCTCGAACTGGCCAAGACCACCTTGGCCCGGTACCAGGCCCTCGACAAGTCCACTCCCGGCGCCGTGAGCCAGCAGGCCCTCGACCAATACAAGGCGGCCGTGACCGAAGCCGAGGCCCGGGTCCATGCTCAACAAAAGAGTTTGGAAGTCTACAATCTCAACAAGGAGTTCACGCGGGTGGTGTCGCCGATCAACGGCCAGGTCAGCCGGTACTACTTGACCCTCGGCAACCTGGTCAACCAGGACCAGACGCTCTTGACCACGGTCGTCTCGCTCGACCCGATGTATGCGTATTTCGACATGGACGAACGCACCCTCCTCCAGATCCGCCGGGCCATCTCCGAGGGCAAGATCACAACCTACCGGGAGGACGGGTCGGACATCCCGGTTTTCATGGGGCTCCAGGGCGAAGACGGGTACCCGCACCAGGGGACCGTGAACTTTGTCAACAACCAGGTCAATTCCACCACCGGGAGCATCACGATGCGTGGCATCTTCCCGAACCCCAAGCTGCCGGCTCCCCCGGTTTCGGTGGCGCGCTCCGAGGGATCCCAAGGATCGGCCAAAGGACAGGGGGCTTCGCCTCCCGCGTCGAGCCCCGGAAAAATCCCACAGGCTGCCCCCCGGCTGCTGTCGCCCGGGATGTTCGTACGCATCCGGCTGCCGATCGGCGAACCCCATAAGGCGCTGCTGATCATCGATCGGGCCATCCAGTCGGATCAGGGGCTCAAGTACGTCTACGTGGTGGACGCGCAGAACAAGACCCAGTCCCGCCGGGTCACTACCGGGGCGCTCCAGGAAGACGGTTTGCGCGTGGTCAACGGGATCGAGGCGAACGAGTGGGTCGTCGTGGGCGGGATCCAGCAGGTCCGACCGCGCATGGAAGTGCAGACGGAGAAGACGCCCATGCCATCGCTCGCCAGGCAGGGCGAAGCAAACGCGCAGCCGGCTGGGCAGCCCAAGGCCGGACCGCCCAAGGCTGGTCAACCCAAGACCAGTCAACCCAAGGAGTGAGGAAGCCTTCATGATCGCGCGCTTCTTCATCGACCGCCCGATCTTCGCGACGGTGCTGTCGGTCATCATCACCCTGATTGGTGGGATCGCACTCTTCTTTTTGCCGGTCGCGCAGTATCCCCGGATCACGCCGCCGGGTGTGGTCATCTCCATCAGCTATCCCGGTGCCAGCGCCCAGGTGGTGGCGGACACGGTGGCGGCGCCCATCGAGCAGCAGGTCAACGGCGTCGAGGGCATGCTCTACATGTCGTCGCAGTCGGGCAACGACGGCACGTACTCGTTGACGGTTACCTTCGATATCGGTACCGACCTGAAAACGGCCGTGGTCAAAGTGCAGAACCGGGTAGCGCTGGCCATGCCGCAGCTGCCGACCGAAGTCCAGAACCAGGGGATCACGATCCGGAAGAAGACACCCGACATCCTGATGATCGTCAACTTCTTCTCGCCGGACGGCCGTTACGACGACATCTATCTCAGCAACTTCGCCACGATCTACGTCCGCGACGAACTGCTGCGCGTGCCGGGAGTTTCGGACATCACCTACCAGGGCCTGCGCGACTACAGTATCCGTGCCTGGCTCGATCCGCAGAAGCTGGCGGCGTGCAACATGACCGCCATCGACGTGGCCAACGCCATCCGCAACCAAAACCTGGATGCGCCCGCCGGGCGGATCGGGCAGCCGCCTTCTTCGACGCGGCAGGCTTTCGAGCTGCCGATTCACACCCTGGGCCGGCTCAATGATCCGGAGCAGTTTGGTGAGATCATCGTCAAGGTGGGCATGAGCGCTCCCCCTCCATCGCCCACCCGGGTACTGGCGCCACCCCGGAGCGGTTCCGGCTTGCCGAACCCTGAGTCCGGCAGATCCCTCAGCAGTCGGACAACCGGTGGGACGCTCGATAGCGGTGTCACGATCAACCCGACCATGGGCAGTGACCAATCGTCAAGCAGTACGACCAGCAGCACGGCGAGCGACGGTACCATAACGGGCGCCGCTGCTCTCGGCGGCGCGACGACCGGCGGGGGCGCGACGGCGGGCGGAGGTGGGACAACCAGTGGTGGGGGCGCGACCGGCGGAGGTGGGACGACCGGCGGCGCGGCGACGGGGAGCGCAACGAGCGGCTCGTCGAGCGGCAGCATGACGAACAGTCTCACCTCCCTCATGGGCGGAAGCAGCGGCGTGACGCCCGACCGCGGTCCTGGCCGGCCGTCGGCCAGTGTCGTCCGCCTCCGGGACGTGGCCCGCATCGAGTTAGGCGCCCAGAATTACAACCAAACGTGCAGGTTCGACGGCCACCCGGCCGTGGGTCTCATGGTCTACCAACTCCCCGGAACGAACGCGCTCGATGTGGCCGACGCCGTGCGCCAGAAAATGGAAGAGCTTAAAACTCGCTTTCCAGACGGAGTGAGTTATGAGATCGGCTATGACACGACGCCGTACATTCGCGAGTCCGTCCGGGACGTTGTCATGACCATGCTGGAGGCCGTGGCGCTCGTGGGGCTGGTCGTGCTGATTTTTCTCCAGGACTGGAAGGCGATGATCCTGCCCCTGATCGACGTGCCCGTTTCCATCATCGGCACCTTCGCCATCATGGCCGCCCTCGGTTTCAGCTTGAACAATATCTCGCTGTTCGGCCTGGTCCTGGCGATCGGCATCGTCGTCGATGACGCCATTGTCGTGCTGGAGAACATCGAGCGGATGCTCGCAAAAGGCCATGACGTCCGGACGGCCACCATCAAGGCGATGGACGAAGTGACAGGCCCGATCATCGCGGTGGCTTTGGTCTTGAGTGCCGTGTTCGTGCCGTGCGCGTTCATCGGCGGCATCACTGGCCACTTCTTCCGCCAGTTCGCGTTGACGATCTCCGTCTCGACCGTGATCTCGGCCATCAATGCCATTACCATGACCCCCTCGCGCGCCGTCTTGCTTTTCAAGACCGAGGAGGGGGGCAAGGGGCACGAGCACCGCCGGGAAGCCTTGCCCTGGTGGATCTTCGGCGTGGCGGGCGGACTGTTCACCGTCTGGCTGGGGCCAAGGCTACTGCAAATTGCAGATTTAAGATTGCAGATTGATAACCCCCAATCTGCAATCTTAAATCTGCAATCGGCAATTCTGTTCGTTCCCGGTGCACTGCTGGGCGGGGTGATCGGATGGTTCCTCATCCGGCCCGTGAACGCCGTGCTGGGCTGGTTGTTCCGCGGCTTCAATCACTATTTCGATCAGATGTCGTCAGTGTACGGCTGGTCGGTCGGCAGGTTGTTGCGCTTGAGCCTGGTCGTCTTGCTGGTCTATGGCGGGCTGCTCGGCCTAACCTACATTGTCTTTCAGAGAGCTCCCACCGGCTTCATCCCGCAGCAGGACCAGGGCCGGCTCCTCGTCACCGTCCAGCTGCCTGATTCCGCGTCGGCGCAGCGGACTCAGGACGCGCTGGCCACGATTGAGCGGCTCGCCCGCGAAACCCCAGGCGTGGCCCACACGGTCGCCATCTCGGGAATGTCCTTCATGCTGCAAGCGAATAGCCCCAACTTCGCCTCCATGTTCATCGTCCTCGACCCCTTTGACAAACGGCAGGAGCCAGGGCTGCGCGACACTGCCATCATGGCCAAGCTGCGCAGGGCGTGGGCCAAGGAAGTCAAGGACGCTCAGGTCACGGTGCTCGGGTCGTCGCCGATCCCAGGCCTCGGCGTCGCCGGCGGCTTCAAGTTCATCGTGGAGGACCGGGGCGACCTCGGGCTAGCCGCCTTGCAGGAGCAGACCGAGGCCCTCGTCCGGAAACTGAAGGAAGTGCCGGGTCTGAGCAGCGTGAGCACGCAGTTCCGCTCGAAAACGCCGCAGCTCTTCCTGGAAATCGACCGCGCCAAGGCCGCGTCCCTCGGGGTATCGCTCAATGATGTGAATCAAACGTTGGCGATGTACATGGGCTCGCTTTATGTCAACAGCTTTAACGAGTTCGGCCGCCACTGGCAGGTCACCATCCAGGCCGAGGGCGAGTACCGCAATCAGGTCGAGGATCTCAACTTGTTCCAGGTCCGAAACAAAGCGGGACAAATGGTCCTGCTCGGCACCCTGGTCCACCCGCGTGAGATCGGCGGTCCGATCGCGATCACGCGCTACAACCTGTACACCGCCGCCTCCGTCACCGGCAACATTCAAACGGGGTTCAGTACCGGCGATGCCATCAAGACCATCGACAAAGTTGCTAGCGAAACCTTGCCGCTGTCGATGAAAACGGACTGGACGGAGCTGATGTTCATGCAGCGCCGGGCGGGCAATACCTCGATATACGTCTTCTTTCTGGCCATCGTCAGCGTCTTCCTGGCTTTGTCGGCGCTGTACGAGAGCTGGTCGCTGCCGCTGGCGGTAATCCTGGTGGTGCCGTTGTGCCTGCTCTGTTCGGCGGCCGGCGTTCGGTACACGAACCGGGATGTCAACATCTTCGTGCAAATCGGCCTGGTCGTCCTCGTCGGGCTGGCGTGCAAGAATGCGATCCTCGTGGTCGAGTACGCCAAGCAGTTGCACCAGGAAGGCCGATCGTGCTTCGAGGCAACCAAGGAAGCGTCCCGGCTCCGGCTGCGGCCGATTCTGATGACTTCGTTCGCCTTCATTTTCGGGGTCATTCCGCTGATGATCGCCTCGGGGGCCGGGGCGGAGATGCGCCGGTCGCTGGGGACCGCCGTGTTCAGCGGCATGCTGGGCGTGACTCTGTTCGGCATCTTCCTGACGCCGGTCTTCTTTTACATCCTCGACCGCTTCGCCGAACCGGACGCGCCGTCGGCCCCTGCCCCGACCGGGCCCGCAGCCGAACCAAAGCCCGCAGCCGAGGT
>JBGQLF010000025.1:0-18722 GCA_041499985.1 Gemmataceae bacterium | reverse complement strand
CACCCCCCGCTCGCCCCGGAAAACTTGCCGCCTCCGAAAGGAGGCAGCAGTTTGGTTCCCGGAACTTGGTGGTTGAAATGCCAACGCCTGCGTGTGATGATGTACCCGCCGCCATGGATCTGAGTGTCGCCCCACCCGCAAAACGAGACCCTTCCTCATGCGTTACGTCTACTTCACCAAGACGCTGCAAGCCCTCGATGTGCCCGGCATTCTCAGCTTCCTGAAAGAAGTCGGCCTCGACGGCGCTGATCTGGCGGTCCGTCCGGAGTATCCGGTCCATCCCGACAATGCGCTTACCGAGTTGCCCAAGGCGGCCAAGGCGTTCCAGGACGAGGGTCTCGTCATCGGCCTGGTGACGGCTCCGACCAACCTGACCGATCCGGCCAGCCGGATCGCGCGCACGCTCTTCGAGGCGTGCGGCAAAGCGGGATTGCCCGCGCTCAAGCTCGGCTACTTTGCGTACAAGGGAAACTTTGAGGCCGCGCTCACCGACGCACGGCGTCGCCTGGCCGAGTTTGCCAAGCTGGCCGCCAAGACCGGCGTCAAGGCCTGCTATCACACCCATTCGGGCAGCAATCTGGGAGCTAACGGATCGGCATTGCGCTTGCTCTTGCAAGATCTGGATCCGCATCACGTCGGCGCGTTTGTGGACACTGGTCACACCGCGGTCGGCGGCGGACCGATTCGCCTGGAGCTGGATATGGTGCGGCCGTGGTTTTCGCTGCTGGCCATCAAGGATATGGTCTGGGAAAAACGTCAACAGGTTTGGCAGCATCATGTCGTTCCGGCCGGGGAGGGAATCGTGCGCTGGAACGAAGTCGCCCAGGGACTCAAGGAATGCCGCTTCAACGGCACCATCAGCTTGCACGGCGAATACGAGACCAAGGATCTGGCAGAACGCAAACAGTTGGCCAAACAGGAGTTGGCGCTGCTGAAAAGTCGCTTCGCCTGAGCCGCGCGCAGGAGGCCGCTCCGGGAGAGATCCGGTTCTAGCCGCGTCCCGATATCCTAATCTATGGTGGTTCATTTGTTTTCACGTTAATGCTTGCTAACACGGTTAACGGGCGCCCGTTCGCGAATGTTAACGGAAGCCCCTTCCCGGCCGTATGGGCCAGGGGGAGCCTGTACCACTCGGCAAGAATTCACGTCGCGGAAGTCCTCTTCAACAAGCCATTTACAACTCTTGATACCAAACTCGGTCTCCGCTCGGCTGGGTTTGGCATCCCAAGTGCATAGAGTGGGAGAGTCGACCAATCTGTGATTGGTGGTCTTCTTCGACCCCCCCCCCTGCATGCGTCGCGGTTCTGCCGCAACGACGACAATCACGATTCAGGATCCGTACCCTCTGGATAGCCAGGAGCTGGCCGGGCGGCATAGTTGCTCGCGCTGCGCGGCATGGCCTCCTTGGTCCTGGGGATTGTTGCAGCCATGTGTCTCGTGTGGCCTTGTCGGGCCACACCATATCTTTTTCTTGGAAAGGGGATTTACTGATGTCACGTCGCTTGTTCACACACACTCTGTTGGTGGGATGCCTGGGATTGCTTGCCGCGTTGGCAGCGCCAAGCGTGGGTCGAGCCGACCTAACGGTCCACGCGGGCTACGATCTCTTTGCAACGACAACGGGTACCACGTTCAATGGTGTCCCGTTCATGGGCGTGCCGCTGGGGACCTTCAATTTCGGCGTACCGATCGGCACACAGAACACCAGCCTCACCGACACGATCGTCCAACGCCTCGACACGGTCAACGCTAGCGACAACACCCCCGGGCTGAATATGGGTACGACTCGTCTCCTAATGAATGCGCTCCAGCTCGAATCCACAGTCCCGACCGACTTCGGTCTCGGTACAGATTTCTACTTCATTACCCTGCAAAGTGCACGCTCGACGGGTGGCCCGGCCAGCACCGGCTCGATGATTATCAGCTTCAACAACCCGGAGACGACTCCGGTGGCAGGAACCTTCTCTTCGAGCCTGGACGTGTTCTTCGACGTCCGCAAAGGCGCTCTCAACGGGCCCGTCGCCCTATCAAGTGACCTCGTGCTGACGTCCGTTGGTACTCCCTGGAGCCATATCGCTCCGCCGGGCGTCCTCCTGATCCAAGGCGCGAACTTTCTGCTCAAGGGCGATGGGACGATCAATCAGGATTTCTGGCCAGTTCCCCCGGGCGGAACATTTCAAGAATCAACAGCCAACGATACTCATGTGGTTATGAACGACCCTGCTCCCGTTCCCGAGCCAGGTAGCGTACTGCTGCTGAGTATCGGTGTGCTGGGCCTGGCCGGCTACGGCTGGCGCCGCCGACAGCTGGCGGTGTAAAACGGCCGGGGCTTGGGACCACCTGAGGTCGATCCCATGACAGTTTCCTTGCGTTGGTTCCGCAAGCGCCTCTTCGGCATCGCCGCCGAAGAGGCGACTTTCGCCCGGCGTGGCTTTCGAGAAGGCGATGCCACTGCCTGCCGGCGCCTGGAGCTGATTGGCGGCACCTTCTTGCAGGGCTACCACCTGGCTCTGGAGGAGGACGACCCCGCTGCTCTGGCTCACCGCCTGAACACGGTGGCCGCCGAGCTGCGCGGGTTCGCCTTCGAGGGCGCGGCGATGGCGCTGGCGCTCTTGGACTGGCTGACACCGTGGCACCGGAACCGGTGGCGCACGTTCTTGAGCGGTCCGGGCGCCGCCCACGTGTATATGTTGCACGTCGGCGTCGGCTGGGTGCTGGCACGGCTGCGCCGGCGCGTCGAGCCGACACTGGCACGGTTGGATCCGTTGCTGGGTTGGCTGGTCCTGGACGGCTACGGTTTTCATGAAGGGTATTTTCATTGGCGGCGCACGGTGCTGGCTCAGGCCGTGCCGGAGCACCTGGAGGGCTATGCCCGCCGGGTCTTTGATCAGGGGCTGGGCCGTAGTCTCTGGTTTGTGGAAGGAGCGAACGTCGCCCGGCTCCCGCGCACGCTGGCAGCCTTTGCGCGGGAACGCCGGGCCGACCTCTGGAGCGGAATCGGGCTGGCCTGTACCTATGCAGGCAGCGTCGACGAGGCGGCCCTGGAGAGCCTGCGCGAAGAGGCAGGTCCTTACCAGCTCGAGCTGGCACAGGGAGCGGCCTTCGCGGCCAAGGCACGGCAACGAGCGGGCAATCCGGCTCCGCATACCGAACGAGCCTGCGCCGTCCTGTGCCGTATGTCGGCCGAAGAGGCGGCGGCGCTCACCGATGCGGCCCTCGACGGTCTCCCGCGCGATGGACCCGAGCCGGCCTACGAGGTCTGGCGCCGCCGGGTACAAGCCGAGTTTATCCATTTGAGGATCTGAACGATGAAATCCGCGATCGGGCACTTGCGCCGGGGACTCACGGCCTTGGTTGCCCTCACCTTGGTCGTCGGGCTCTACGGGCTGACGCGATTGCCGGCATTCCCTCCTTCCGAGATGGCGGAAGCAACTGCGCGCTTTCACTTCACGCGGTCGCCCTTGCCCGAGGTGCCCGGTTATCCGCACAAGATGGTACGGGCGGTTCATCCGAGCCTGAACCGCATCGCCGCCTGGATTTCGTCGCTGGGTGCGGCGGTGGCGCTGGGCGATCTCGACGGCGACGGCTTGCCGAATGATCTTTGCTATGTGGACCCAAGGACCGATCTGGTTGTCGTTGCGCCCGTGCCCGGCACGCCGGCTCGCTATCAACCGTTCGTGCTCGACGCCGCACCGCTGCCTTATGACCCCGCGACCATGGCGCCTATGGGCTGCGTGATCGGCGACTTCAACGAGGACGGTCTCCTGGACATCCTCGTCTACTACTGGGGGCGAACGCCGATCGTGTTTCTCCGCAAAAAGGGCAATGGCTCGCCCCTCACCCAACCCTCTCCCCCCGGGGGAGAGGGCAGGGTGAGGGGAACGCCACTCAGCCGTGCTGAGTACGTGCCCTGCGAGTTGGTCCCCGGCGGCGAACCGCAGGTTACACGCTGGTACACGAATGCGGTCACGCAGGCCGACCTGGATGGGGATGGCCATGTGGACCTGATCATCGCCAACTATTTCCAGGACGGGGCCCGCATCCTGGATGCCCAGGCAGGCGGCGTGGAGGAAATGCACGCGGGCAAGGCCAAGTCGTTCAACGGCGGGCGCAAACACCTGCTCCGCTGGGTGGGGGCCACGCGCGGGCAGCAGCCGACGGTGCAGTTCGAGGAGGTGCCGGGCGTGCTGGACGAGGCGGTGGAGCGCGGCTGGACGCTGGCGGTGGGCGCGGCCGACCTCGACGGCGACCTCTTGCCGGAGATTTACTTCGCCAATGACTTTGGTCCCGATCGGCTGCTGCACAACCGTTCCACGCCCGGCCACTTTCGCTTTGTCCTGCTCGAGGGGCGTCGCGAGCTGACCTCACCCACGTCGTGCATCCTCGGACAGGACTCGTTCAAGGGTATGGGGTGCGACTTCGGCGATGTCAACGGCGATGGCCTGCTCGATATCTACGTGAGCAACATCGCCACCGAATTTGGGTTACAAGAGAGTCATTTTTTGTGGCAAAGCACCGGCGAAGTGCAGCGCATGCAAGAGGGCATCGCTCCCTATGTGCAGGCCAGCGAAGCGCTCGGACTGTCACGCGGCGGCTGGGGCTGGGATTGCCGGTTGGCCGACTTCGACAACGACGGCGTCCTGGAAGCGATCCAGGCGGTCGGTTTCCTCAAGGGGACGGTGAACCGCTGGCCGGAACTCCAGGCACTGGGCACGGCCAATTCGCAGATTCTCCACAATCCCGGCTTCTGGCCGCGCTTCCGACCAGGCGACGACCTGAGCGGCCATGAGCGGATCCCCTTCTTCGTGCGCGGCAAGGATGGCCGATACCACAACATCGCCCCGGCCCTGGGATGGGACGATCCCATGGTGAGCCGGGGCATCGCGCTGGCCGATGTGGACGGCGACGGCCGGCTGGACTTTGCCCTGGCGAACCAGTGGGAGACCTCGTATTTCTACCGCAATGATAGCCCTAACGTGGGCGCGTTTTTGGGCTTGCACCTGTTGCTGCCGCTGGAGCCGGGGAAGGTCGCGACGCTCCAATCGCGGCCGGGACATCCCGGTGCGGATACGCCGGGCCGGCCCGCCATCGGGGCGGCGGCCACGGTCCATCTGCCCGATGGACGTCGCCTGGTGGCGCAGGTGGATGGCGGCACCGGTCATTCCGGCAAACGCAGTCCTGACCTCCACTTCGGCCTGGGCTACCGGAACACCAACGAACTCATCCCGGTCGATCTCCGCTGGCGTTCGCCCGACGGGCAGATTCACCAGCAGACGCTTCACCTGCCCACGGGGTGGCATACGGTGCAGCTCGCCTGGCCGTCATCCGTGGAAAGGAAGAACCCGTGAAAGCTCTTGATACGCTCACGACCGTCTATTTCTATCCGCGGCGCAACCCCCAGTTGCGGTTGTTTGCCCTCTGGTATTTCACCATCCTGCTGATCGTGTGGAACTTGCTCGGCCATACCGTGCTCGGCTTCGAGCAGTCGTGGGCGCATCCGTTGGTCGCGATCGCGACGGCCTGCCTGGTGCAAATGCTGCTGGAATGGGTCGATGCCCGGGCCAACGGCCGCCCCCTCCGGTTCGCGGGTGGGCTGCCGGCGTTCGTCAATTTTCTGCCAGCGGCCCTCATCCCGGGCTTCGCGTGCGCTATGCTCCTGTATCCCAACGAACGGCTGTTGCCGATCATCTTTGCCGCTACGCTGTCGATCAGCTCGAAGGTGCTCTTCCGGGCGCCGGTGGGCCATGGCCGAACGCAACATGTTTTTAATCCCTCCAACCTCGGGATTGCCTTCACGTTGTTGCTCTTTCCCTGGGTGGGGTTCGCGCCGCCGTATCATTTCACCAGGAACCTGATCGGCGTCTGGCATTGGCTGCTGCCGGGGTTCATCTTGCTCACCGGCATTGTGATTCATGCTCTGTTCACGGGCCGGCTGCCACTCTGCCTGGCCTGGGTGGGCGGCTTTGTGGCGCAGGGGCTGTTCCGCAGCTGGTACTTTGGCACTCCCTGGGTCGCACCCCTGGTACCGATGACCAGCGCGGCGTTCATCGTCTTCACGCTGTACATGATTCCGGACCCGGCCACGACGCCGCTCCACCCGCGCCGGCAGGTCTTGTTCGGGCTGGCCACGGCGGCGGTTTATGGACTGCTGCAAGTGCTTCATTTGGTGTTCGGGCTCTTCTTTTGCCTGTTGATCGTGAGTGCACTCCGCGGGCTGGGGCTGTATCTGCTGGCGGCGCTGCGGGCGAGGGGCGTGATCGCACCGGAACCCGTGCGCGGAACACCGGCGCTGGCGAGTGGGCAATAGAAGAAGCTCAAAGTTTAGCTTGAAGTTTAGCCGCGAACAGAGAAACCGTGAGATGAGCACGATCGCTATTGTTGGCATGGCCTGTCGCTACCCCGATGCCCGCTCGCCGGTCGAGCTGTGGGAGAATGTACTGGCGCAGCGGCAGGCATTCCGGCGGCTGCCGCCGGAGCGCCTGTGCCTGGAGGACTATCTCTCGGAGGATCGCAGCGCTGCCGATTGTGTCTACGCGGCGGAAGCGGCCCTGATCGAAGGCTATGAGTTTGACCGGGTCCGCTTCCGCGTGGCGGGGAGCACGTTCCGCTCCGCCGACTGGGCCCACTGGCTGGCCCTGGATGTCGCCGCCGGGGCCCTGGCGGACGCCGGGTTTCCCGAGGGCGCGGAGCTGCCGCGCGCTACCACGGGCGTGCTCCTGGGCAACACGCTCACCGGCGAGTTTTCCCGGGCCAATGTGATGCGGCTGCGCTGGCCGTACGTCCGCCGAGTGGTGGACGCTGCTCTGAATGCAAAGGGTTGGCGGTTCGAGGAGCGAAGTGCCTTCTTGCAAGACCTGGAATCACACTACAAGGAGCCGTTTCCTCCGATCGGCGAGGAGACTCTTGCCGGCAGCCTGTCCAACACCATCGCCGGACGGATCTGTAACCATTTCGATCTCCACGGCGGTGGCTACACGGTGGACGGCGCCTGTGCCGCTTCCCTCCTGGCCATCATCACTGCCTGCAAGGCTCTGGTCGAGGGCGATCTCGACGTGGCGCTGGCCGGCGGGGTGGATTTGAGTCTGGATCCGTTCGAGCTGGTGGGGTTCGCCAAGGCGGGAGCCCTGGCGGCGGACGAGATGCGCGTCTACGACGCGCGCTCGGCTGGCTTCTGGCCGGGGGAAGGCTGCGGCATGGTCGTGTTGATGCGGCACGCGGATGCGGTACGGCAGCACCGCCGCATCTACGCGCTCATTCGCGGCTGGGGTATCTCGTCCGACGGCAGCGGCGGCCTCACTCGTCCCGAGCTCGACGGACAGTTACTGGCCCTGCGACGTGCCTATCGGCGGGCCGGTTTCGGCATCGACCGCGTGGCCTATTTCGAAGGCCACGGCACCGGCACCGAGGTCGGCGATACCACCGAGTTGCGGGCGCTGTCCCGTGCCCGTCGGGAAAGCGCGCCCAACGCCCCTGCCGCGATCGTGGGCTCCATCAAGGCCAATCTCGGCCATACCAAGGCGGCGGCGGGCGTAGCAGGGCTGATCAAGGCGGCCCTGGCACTCCATACCCAGATCGTACCGCCGGCCACCGGCTGTGAAAAACCTCACCCCGAGTTGGCCGGGGACGCGCCCGCCCTGCGCGTCTTGCGCCAGGGAGAAGCCTGGCCTGCGGAGAGTCCCTTGCACGCGGGTGTCAGCGCGATGGGATTTGGGGGAATCAATACCCATTGCGTGCTGGAAGGGGTCGCCGCCGAGCGCCGGCAAAGGCTCAGCCCCCAGGAGCGCTCCCTTTTGTCTTCGGCCCAGGACGCCGAGCTGCTCCTGCTCCGTGCCACCGATGCCGAGGCGTTGCGGCGCCAAGTGGAACAGCTGTTGACGTTCGCGGCCCAGCTTTCGCGCGCGGAGGTGGCTGACTTGGCTGCTCAACTGGAACGAACGCTCGTGGAGGGCCCGGTGCGGGCGGCGGTAGTGGCCTCGCGCCCCGCGGAACTGGCCAATCGCCTGGAACTATTGCGGTCCTGGCTCACCGACGGGCTCAGCACGCGGTTGGATCCGCGCACGGGGGTGTTCCTGGGTGCCGGCTCGAGCGTGCCACGTCTTGGGTTCCTCTTCCCCGGACAGGGGTCGCCGGCCCATCTTGACGGCGGAGCCTGGCGCCGGCGTTTTGACTCCGTCAGCCAGCTGTACGCTCGTGCGAGCTTACCCTTGCACGGCGACGGCTGGGCGACGGCAGTGGCACAACCGGCGATTGTCACCGCCGCGCTGGCAGCGCTCCAAGTGCTGGATCGCCTGGAACTGCGGGCCGAGATGGCCATCGGTCACAGCTTGGGCGAACTGGTCGCTCTCCACTGGGCCGGGGTCCTCGAAGAAGACGCGCTGCTCCGCCTCGCCAGGGCGCGGGGGCAGGCCATGACGCTGGCAGGTGGTGTTCCCGGCACCATGGCGAGTATCGCAGCCGGGCAGCACGAGGTCGAAGGGTTGCTGAATGGAGAGCCGGTCGTTGCTGCTGGTTTGAACTCGCCACGGCAGACAGTCATCTCCGGCGAGGCGACGGCGGTGGCGGCGGTCGTGGCCCGGGCCCGCGCGCGCGGCCTGGGCGCTGTGAGTTTGCCGGTCTCCCACGCTTTTCACTCGCCGCTCATGGCGGCGGCAGCACCGGCACTGGCGGAACATCTCGCGGGTGAGGACTTCCGACCTCGACGGCGCGTTGTCATCTCCACCATAACCGGATCGCTCCTGGCTCTCGACCAGGACGTGCGGGCGCTGCTGGTACAGCAGCTCACAACTCCCGTACGGTTCCTAGAAGCCGTGACTGCGGCAGATCCCGGAGTGGATCTCTGGCTGGAAGCCGGACCGGGCCACGTGCTGAGCGGGCTGGTCTCCGAGTTCACGGATACCCCCGTGGCGGCTCTCGATGCCGGCAGCGGCTCGCTGAAGGGCCTACTGCACGCGGTGGGAGCGGCCTTTGTCCTGGGAGCCGCCGTAAACCACGCGGCCTTGTTTGCCGGACGCTTTACGAGGCCGTTCGCCCTCCCGTGGCAACCGCGTTTCTTCGTGAATCCCTGCGAGCTGGCACCGAAGCTTAGCGCTGCTGATCGCGGATCACAGATCGCAATTAACCACGAAAACCATTTGCCATCCGCCATTCGCAATCCTCTTGCGTGTGCCACGGCTGTGTCAGCCGTGGGGGCGGGCACGGCTGACACAGCCGTGGCACACGGGGGCGACACCCAGACGCGAACTGCCCTCAATCTCGTCCGCCAGCTTGTCGCCCAGCGTGCCGAGCTGCCCCCCGCGGCGGTGCAGGACGACAGTCGCCTGTTGAACGATTTGCACTTGAACTCGATTGCCGTGGGCCAGCTGGTCGCGGAGGCGGGACGGCGTCTCGGCTTGCCTCCGCCGGCGGCACCGACCGATTACGCCCAGGCGACGGTCCGGGGTGTGGCCCAGGCATTGGAAGAGCTGGCCCGCAGCGGGGGCGCCAGGCCAGTGGAAGAGAGGAAAAATCCTCCATCGGGCGTTGACTCCTGGATCCGGACCTTTGCCGTGGAACTCGTGGAGTGTCCCTTGCCCCGCGCCCGACCCTGGACAGGGGCGGGTGGCTGGCAGGTGTTCGCGGCGGCGGATTATCCCTTGCGCGAGCCCTTGCAGCAAGCGTTTGCGCGTGCGGGAGGGGAGGGGGGGGTGGTCGTGTGCCTTCCTCCTCAGCCAGATGAGCGGTACGTGGGGCTGCTTCTCGCGAGTGCGCGCGCTCTCTTGGCGAAACGTGGGACTGCTCGCTTTGTCGTCGTGCAGCACGGTGGCGGCGGAGCGGCGTTTGCTCGGACGGTCCACCTGGAAGCAGCCGAGGTGACGACCTGTGTCGTGGACGTGCCCGTGGATCATCCCCAAACCGTGGCGTGGGTGGTGGCCGAGGCGCGGGCAGCGGTAGGGTACGCGGAAGTGCATTACGATGCGTGTGGGAGGCGGCGCGAGCCGGTGCTGCGGTTATTGCCCTTGCCCGATGAAAAGGCCGAGCTACCCCTGACGGCGGCGGATGTGCTGGTGGTCACGGGTGGGGGCAAAGGGATCGCCGCCGAATGTGCTCTTCGCCTGGCCCGGCAAACGGGGACGCGTTTGGCCTTGCTGGGCCGCTCGCAGCCGAGCGCGGACACCGAGCTCGCCGCCAACCTGGAGAGGATGGCGGCGGCGGGCATTGCGTTCCGGTACCTCGTGGCCGACGTCACGGATGAAAAGGCGGTCCGAGCCGCGCTGGGGGACGTCGAGACGACCCTCGGCCCCGTGACCGCCATCCTGCACGGTGCCGGTACGAACGTGCCGCAGCTGCTGACGTCCCTTGAGGAGGCCGCGTTCCAGCACACGTTGGCGCCGAAGCTGCAAGGCCTGCGCCATCTGTTGGCCGCTGTGGACCCCAATCGGTTGCGGCTCCTGATTACTTTTGGCTCTCTCATTGCTCGAACTGGAATGCGGGGCGAGGCGGATTACGCGGTCGCCAACGAATGGCTCGCCCAGCTGACCGAGCGCTGGCAGGCGGCACATCCGCAGTGTCGTTGCCTGGCGCTGGAGTGGTCGGTCTGGTCGGGCGTCGGCATGGGGCAGCGCCTGGGCCGCGTGGACGCTTTGCTGCACCAGGGGATCACTCCCCTTTCTCCGGACGACGGGATCCGCCTCCTGGGCAGTCTGCTCGGCCAGCGTTTGCCGGTGGTCTCGGTGGTGGTGACCAGCCGTTTTGGCGATCCGCCGACCCTGAAACTGGAGCGGCCGGAGCTGCCCCTACTACGTTTCCTCGAGCGCCCTCGGGTTTACTATCCGGGCGTAGAACTGGTGGTGGAAGCGGCGCTATCGGCGGACACGGATCCGTATCTGGAGGATCATGTCTTCCGCGGAGTGCGGCTCTTGCCAGCGGTCCTGGGCCTGGAGGCGATGGCTCAGGCAGTCATGGCGCTCTTGGGAACAGACGACCCACCCACCTTCACCGACGTGCAGTTTGCGCGACCGGTCGTGGTGCCGGAAAAGACGGCGGTCACGATCCGGGTAGCGGCGCTAGTGAAGGAACCGGGCCGCGTCGAGGTGGTACTGCGTAGTGAGGAGACCGCCTTTGGGGTCGACCACTTCCGAGCGACTTGCCTGGTCAGCAGGGAGAACGAGGATCGATCCTACCTCCACGATCCTCGATCCTTGCTAGCAGACGTGCCGCTTGACCCCGACCGGGATCTCTACGGGGGCATCCTCTTCCATTCGGGTCGGTTCCAGCGGTTGCAGCGCTATCGGCAGTTGCGCGCGACCGAGTGCCTGGCGGAGATCGCACCCGATGCCCCGCAAGACTGGTTTGGGCGCTACCTCCCCGCACGTCTCGTTCTGGGTGACCCAGCCGTCCGAGACGCGGCCATTCACGCGATCCAGGCCTGTATTCCGCATGCGACGGTCTTACCCATTGGCGTTGATCGGTTGGTGCTCGGCTCGGTCCAGACAGCGGGTCCCTGGCTCGTGCACGCCCAGGAGCGCGTCCGCAAGGGCGATACCTTCGTCTACGATGTGGTCCTGACGGGACTCGACGGATGTGTGCGCGAACGCTGGCAGGGCCTGCACCTGCGCATCGCCGAACAGATCGCGCACCGGGCACCGTGGGTAGCGCCCCTTCTGGGTCCCTATCTCGAGCGTCGGCTGGGCGAGCTGATTCCCGGGGCGACGGTGGCCGTGGCGGTCGAGCAGAATGGCGCCCCCGAGGCGCGGGCGCGCACGGATCGGGTGATGCAGCGCATGCTCGGGCCAGGCGTGACCGTCCAACGGCGACCGGATGGGAAGCCCGAAGGCGCCGGTCCTGGGGCGCTACCGGTATCCGCGGCTCATGCTCAGGACCTCACCCTGGTCGTGGCCGGTCCGGAGCCACTCGGTTGCGACGTCGAGCCGGTCGTGGCCCGGTCTGCCTCGGTGTGGCAGGACCTGCTCGGTGCGGAACGGTTCGCGCTCGCTCGTCTGATCGCTCAAGAGGGGAGTGAAGACAGGGATAGGTCGGCCACGCGCGTCTGGACCGCGAGCGAGTGCTTGAAGAAGGCCGGGGCGGCGAATGACATGCCGTTGACGTTGGCGTTTGCGGGAGCCGCCGGTGGCGCGGATGGCTGGATCCAGTTCGCCGCGGGGCCTATGGTTATTGCCACGTTTGTGACTCAAGTGTGCGGCGTGACGGATCCACTGGTGTTGGCTGTGCTGGTGAGAAGAGCTGATGCGAGCCTATGAATATCGCCACGTAGTGGGCTTCGAAGAGACGAACCTTGTCGGCAATGTGTATTATGTCCATCACCTGCGCTGGCAAGGCCGCTGTCGGGAACTCTTTCTCCGGGAGCATGCTCCCGAGGTGCTGACCGAACTTGGGCAAGGTTTGTGCTTCGTGACGACGCGGTGTTCTTGTGAGTATCTGGAGGAATTATCGGCCTTTGATGAGGTCGTGGTGCGCATGCGGTTGGAAGAGCTACTCCAGAACCGCATGTCGCTCCGGTTCGAGTACTGGCGCTGCCAGGGTGACCGCGAGGAGCTCATCGCCCGCGGGGAACAGCAGGTGGCTTGCCTGCGCCGGGAAGGAGAACGCCTGGTACCGACCGCAGTGCCGCCGAGCTTGCGCGAGGCGTTGCGGTTGTATACCGACTGAGGACCAGATTATGTGGCTACTAGCGATCAAGGCAATGCTGGCCGACCGCAGTAAGCTGCTGACTTCACTCGTGGGAGTCACGTTTTCGGTGGTGTTGATCAATGTACAAGGCGGACTATTCTTGGGCTTGATCCAGAAGGCCAGCCTGCTCGTGGACTATGGACAGGCCGATATCTGGGTCGGACATCGGCATATGAACAACGTGGACATCGGCACCTTTATTCCGGAGCGCTGGGTTTACCGGCTCCGGAGTGTGGAGGGCGTGGCGCAGGCCGAGCCTTATCTCGTGGCCTTTGGCCAAGCCACGATGCCGGATGGCCGGTTTGAGAACGTGATCGTCGTCGGCAGCGACCCGGCCAGCTTGTTGGGCCATGCCTGCCTCATGGCTGAGGGCGACCCCGCGGCGGTGCGACAGCCCGACGGCATCCTGGTGGACCTGTGCGACCGCGTCAAGCTGGGGCATTGCCGGCTCGGCGACAAGCGGGAGATCAATGGCCAACGAGCGACCATTGTCGGCATGACGTATGGCATCGTCGGCTTCACCACCAGCCCGTACGTGTTCACCACCCTGGAGCGGGCACGCCATAGCTATTCCTTCGGCGTTCCTCCCGAGCACTGTTCCTACTTCCTGGTCCAAGCCGAGCCCGGCGTGGACATCCCGGCCCTGATCGAGCGCCTTCAGCAACGGGTTCCGCAACTCGACGTGTATGACCGCGCCACCTATAGCCGCATCTGCATGGCCTACTGGCTTACCCGCACCGGCATTGGCATCAGCTTTGGTCTGGCGACGGTGTTGGGATTGTTGGTTGGCCTGATCATGGTGGCCCAAACGCTGCACGCGGCCGTGACCGAGCGGATCAAGGAGTTCGCCACGCTCAAAGCCATGGGGGCGGATGATTTCTGCATGGCGTGGTTTCTCCTGGTCCAGGCCTTGGGGAATGCGTTGCTGGGAGGGATGTTCGGCCTGGTTTTGGCGCTGGTGATCGGCCATTATGCGAGCACACCCCGGGCACCGGTTGTCTTCACCGGGTGGGTGCTCGGGGGCAGTGTGGTGCTCATCACGTTGGTGTGCCAGGTTGCTGCCTGGCTACCCTACTGGCGGCTTCGCGCGCTCGATCCCGCCGCAGTGCTACGCAGTTAGGTAGGTCAGCAAATGGGTGGCACGCCCTGAGTCTTCGAAGGGCGTGCTCGGCCAGTTCGCCACGCCCTTCGAAGACTCAGGGCGTGCCACCCAGCCGGAGTTAGAGGAGCCGTTGATGCTTGTGGCGCACGACCTGCATAAGGACTTTGGCACTGGCTCGCGCCGGCAGCCGATCCTGCGCGGGGTCAGCCTGGTGGCGGCCGGCGGCGAGACGGTCTACCTGGTTGGGCCTTCGGGCAGCGGCAAGACGACCTTGTTATCCATCCTTGGAGGTATTCTCACTCCCGATAAGGGTTCCGTGCAACTCGGGGGACAGGACCTCACCGGGCCGCGTGCCGGGCAACGAACTGCCCTGCGGAGGCGCCAGATCGGATTCATCTTTCAGACCTTTAATCTCTTTCCGACGTTGTCCGCGCTCGACAACGTCCGCCTGGCGCTGGCCATGCAACGCCTACCGCTCCCGGAAGCCACGGCACGGGCGCGGGCTTGCCTCCAGCAGGTGGGTCTGGGGCAGCGCTCCTACTTGCGGCCAGCGCAGCTGAGTACCGGAGAATGCCAGCGGGTCGCGGTCGCGCGGGCCCTGGCGGCAGACCCCGTCCTCGTGCTGGCCGATGAGCCGACCGCCGCACTCGACGCGGACAACGGCCAAGCCGTCTTGCACCTGCTCAAACGTTTGGTTCACGAGCGGGGAGGGACGCTGATCGTCGTGACGCACGATGAACGGATTTTTCCCTTTGCCGACCGCATCCTCCGGCTGGAAGACGGGTCCTTGACCCCGGAGGGGAGGACCGCCCCGGTCTTGCCCCAGCCGGGGAGCCGCACGGAGTTTGGGGCATGAAAAAAACGTGGGCTGTCGTTGTGGTGCTGCTCACTCTGGTAGGGATTGGCGGCCACCTGGCTCTGAGGACTCCGGGTGAGCCGGAATCCGGGTATCGGCAGCAGGCCCCGACCCATTGGCCGGACTGCGTAACAGCCAACGGCGTCGTCGAGGGGGCCCAGCCGGAGGTCGCTCTCTGGCCTGAGATCACGGGCACCATCACGGCCATTTACTTTCGGGAAAACCAGCAGGTGACCCGAGGCAGCGTGCTGGTCGAGCTCAGCAACGCGACGCACAAAGAACAGGTGGCGTTGGCCCAGGCCGAAGTCACCATCGCTCAAGCCGAGCGGGACCGCGTGCACAACGGCGAGCGGCTGGAAAAACGGCGGGCGCTGGCCGCACTGGAAAATGCCCGGCGTGCCCTCTTCCTCGAGGCCAAGGCCAACTGGGAGCGCTCACAGCAGCTGATCAAGAACCAAGCCGCGGTCACGCGGGAAAAGCTCGATCGAGATCACTTTCGCATGCTCGAAGCCCAGGCCGAGCTGGAGCAGGCCGCGGCCGAACGTGCCTTGGTCGAGGCGCCCGCGCGAGCTGACGAATTGGCCGCCGCGGAAGGCCGTTTGACCGCGGCCCAGGTGCGGGTACGGCTGGCTCAGGCCGAGTTGGCGAAGACACGCCTGGTCGCCCCTTGTGACGGCTGCATCCTGCGGGTCTACGCGGAACCCGGCGAGCTCGCCGGACCGATGAGGAACAAGCCCATCTTGCTCTTGGCCGATCTGTCCAAGCGCCGCGTGCGTGCTTTCATCGAGGAGCTGGACGCGGCGCGCGTGCGGCTCGGCCAGAGCGCTGTGGTCACGGTGGACGGAATCCCCGACCGGAAGTTTGCGGGCACCGTGGCCGTCGTGATGCCGCGCATGGGCAAGCGCGCGGTGCAGACGGATGTTCCCGAAGAGTACAAGGACCTCTATTTCCGGGAAGTGTTGCTCGATCTGGCTCTTGACCTCGACCTGACACCGAACGTGCGGGCCAAGGTACGGATCCAAGTAGTTTTGTCTCCCTGAACCAGGTACAATGACCCGCAACCGTATCTCCCCAAGGAGGTCAGCCGATGACGCTTCAGCTCACTCTACCTCCCGAACTCGAAGAGCGTCTGCGCAAGGAGGCCGAACGTGAAGGACTCTCGCCCGACGCTATCACGTTGAAGTTACTGGACAAACACCTGCCACCTGTCGATCGCCGAGGCGCTATCGCGCTACTACAGCAGTGGACCGCCGAGGATGAGGCGATGACCGAAGAAGAGAGCATGGCGAATCGCGCCGTCCTACAGGCGATCGATGAAGATCGTCTGTCGGACCGAAAGCTGTTTACTGACATTCTCAAAGACGAGTCTGTATGAGCCGTGCCGTTCTCCTCGACTCGGGTCCGCTTGGGCTGCTGACGTCCCCACCGGGCAAAAAGGGAGATGCAGCCGCTTGCGCGCAGTGGCTGGCGTCGTTACTGGTGGTCGGTGTGCGTGTGATCGTGCCGGAGATCGCAGACTACGAGTTGCGGCGCGAACTGCTTCGAGCGCGGAAGGTGAAGAGCGTGGCGCGGCTCGACGCCTTGGCCGCCGCAACGGAATACCTGCCACTGACAACAGCGGCGATGCGCCGGGCAGCGGAGCTATGGGCCCAAGCACGCCAATTAGGTCAACCCACTGCGAGCGACAAGACGATTGATGCGGACATGATTCTCGCGGCTCAGGCGCTTACCCTGGGCACGCCAAACTTGGTGATCGCTACGACAAACGTCGGCCACCTGGCGCGTTTCGTCCCAGCGGAACGCTGGCAGAATATCCTGCCGTAGTCCAATGGCGGGACCTCCCTCCGCCGGATCCTCAGTTCCGTGGACCGACGCCGAACCCGATCGCCGCCGTCACGACCTTGCCAACGCGGAGCTGGTTGGCCGCCTGCACCACCGCCTTTCCCGGCCCGAGCGCCTGCTCCCCCTTCGCTCGTTGGCCGCCGACGGTTCCGGGACCGCTCATCTGCTCCAGCCAGTCGCCGTCGTACCACCACACTTTCCCCTGTCCGCCCGGCTCGGTGGACCACGATAGCTTCCGAGTCGACTTCCATTCTCGGTATGCGGGAAGTGAATCGTCCGAGGCAACCACGGCGAACACCCACAACCCCGTTCCCTCTTGCAAGCCGTACCGCAGGTCGGCGGACTCGGTCTTGGTCGGGTAACGCACTTGATCGTCCCGTGTCGGTGGTTGGTCTTCCTCTTTGGGGGAACACAATTCGACTTCTCCGTCGGGCCGGAACGCCAACAGGTATGCGAAAGCCGCTCGGGACAACCGAGCCTTGACCGTCACCTGGTCGCCCTCCTTGGGAGCTTTTGTCTCGGGCGGCCTCTTGCCGAGAATTCCCAAGTCCTCGCCATCTTGGTCCTTCAGCCGGGCAACGTGATAGACGTCGATGGACACCACACGGAGGGGGGCGTTCTCCCCAGCCGATGGTGCGACCGCGTCCGGACCTCGCTGCGGTGGCCGCTGGTCCACGGAACCGGTCATCAGCCAGCCCACCACGCCGCAGCACATCACCAAGGCGAGGACGGCGGCGGCCATCCCCCATCGGCGACGACGAGGCCAAACCATCGGAGTTTTGATTGATCGGACCGGCGGGGGCGCGTCCGTCTGTCCCGCTTCGATCGCCCGCAGCGCCGTCACCACTTCGGCCGCCGACTGGCAGCGCTCGGCGGGGTTCTTGGCCAGCAAGCGGATGACCAGGTCGGAAAGGGCGGCCGGGATTGCCGGGTTCAGCTCCTGTGGAGATCGTGGTTGGTGGTTAGCCAGGGCGGATAGAACGGCCATCAGGTCCCGACCGGCGAAGGCTCGTTTGCCGGTGGTCAGCTCGTACAGCACGCACCCTAAGCTGAACAGGTCGGTCCGCGGATCGACTGAGCCGGCCGCGGCTTGCTCCGGGGCCATGTAATACGGCGTCCCGACCACGACTCCGGGGTTCGTCAATATCTCGTCCTCGCCACCACGGGCCAACCCGAAGTCAAGCAGCCGGACGTGCACCCCCTCCGGCGTCTCTTCCAGCCAGATGTTGTCCGGCTTGATGTCCCGGTGAATCAGCCCCCGGGCATGGGCGGCGACCAATCCCTCCGCGGTCTCCCGGGCGATCTGCATCACTTCCGATGCGGGCACGGGTGGACCCGTCTCGAGCCTGTGGCCCAGGGATTGGCCAGCCAAGAGCGGCATCACCAGGAAGGGGATCCCGTTCACCTCACCGACATGGTGTATGACCACCACCCGTGGGTGTACGACCGCTGCGGCTGCTCGGGCTTCGCGCAGGAAGCGATTTCTGGCAAACGGCTTGGCCGCCACCTCCGGTCGCATCAGTTTCAGGGCCACGGGTCGGCCGAGTGTCTCCTCCTCGGCTCGGAGAACGACCCCCATGCCACCGGCACCGAGGACGTCGAGCACACGGTAATCCCCCAACCGGCCGAGGTCGCCGGGGCGATCGGAAGGGGCAAGAATCGTCCGGAGGAACCCCATCGGGTCGAACGGGGAGCCAGAATCGCCGGCCGTCACGGTCGATTCGCCAGGCCGGCCTCGGAGCTGGTCTGTCGATCGATCCACGCCAGCAGGGCGGATCCAGGGGCCATTGCTCCACTCAGGGCATCTCGCGAGTTCGGGATACCGGCGGCAGAAATCCGTCTCCGATACGTGTGGGTTCCGCAGCACGGCGGTGCGATATTCGGTGGCAATCAAGCGGATGGCGGCGGCAGGGTTGGAGAGCAGCTGCGGGAACTGATCGAAGTAGTCGGCGGCGGTGGCCGCCTCCCCAGCTCGGAGGCGGTAGTCGAGGTGAAGGACGGCCAGTTCCCGGAGGGCGGCTTCGGCGTGCGAACCGGCCTTTGCCAGCCACGCGTCGATTTCGGGCCCAGCTCCACGGCGCAGCTCGTCTTCAAACTGATCGCACAGTTCATCGACTTCCCGCGGCGTCGCCAGCAGTTTTGGTAGCTCGAGCATGAGCAGTTCCCCGCGAGATCAATTGGGGTCGCCAATGAGGATGAAGGCGGCCCAATACTTCGGGTCAGCGTACGGCTTGGCGTCCTTGGCGGCCGGGTCCT
>JBGQLF010000024.1:0-18929 GCA_041499985.1 Gemmataceae bacterium | reverse complement strand
TCCGGGGCTCGCGAATGAGCCCCTGCCCAAGCGCACGAAGACCCCGGCGCACGACAATTCTTGCACCGGGGTCTTCCATAGACCCAGTGGTTCTTCGGTCCCATCCGAAACCGACGTTCCAACATCGCCGTCCGGCAAACTCGAGCTACTCGATGCGTCATTGCAGATCGAGCCGTTTGCCTGACTGGAATAGTTTCAATTGAGTTTAGCGTGTGTTTCGCCAAAATGCAACAGCCGAATTATTTGGACGGACTTCGGCGCGTGGCAAGTCGTTCAGGCGAGCCGGGGACGTGAGTCCCCGGAGGCGAGCCTGCCCGCCGCCCAGAGGCTGTCCTTCAGGGCACTTGCGTGGACGCCGACTGAGGCTGAAATGGACTTGCGCGTTACAGGATCAGAGTCGTTGTCACAGGTATTGGCTCTTTCGCAGCCGGCGGCTCGGTGAAGAAGCGGCGGTCATGAACTTCTTGACGATCCACAATGACAGAGGGAGGCGCGGCCACTCCGAGGCGAACCCGATTCCCCTGGACCCCCACCACCGTGATGCGGATGTTGCCATCGATGACGATCTCTTCGCCCACCCGTCGCGTTAATACCAGCATCGAATCCCTCCTGAGAGGACCTCCATCGGTTCAGTCAGCGCCTCCGCGGCGTCCTGACCCATTGTGGCGGACCAGTCAATCGTGCAAGAACTGTGCCAACTAGAACGCTGGGCCGATGTTCCGCCCGGGAAAACTGTTCGGAAAGGAATTGTCTGTATCCAGTTAAGTATTCAAGACCTGGAATTGCACTCCGCGATACCTATGCGAGCGAGCTGTGCAATTCTGCTCAAGTGCGCCCCGGACACCTGGGCGATTCTGCTTCAAGCATGGGCTGCAAAGCAGTGCTGGCTGGGGCAGGAGACGTTAGGGAGGGCAAGTTCGGGGTTCTGGGCAAATCTTGGACTTCCCGCCCGAGTGCATCCGTCGAGTTAAGCGAAGATGCCCTGCACCACGTTGCCGGCGACATCGGTGAGCCGCATGTCTCGGCCCTGGAAGCGGTACGTCAAGCGCAAATGGTCCAGGCCGAACAGATGCAGCAAGGTGGCGTGGAAATCGTGGACGTGGACGGGGTTCTCGACGACGTCGAAGCCAAAGTCATCCGTCTTGCCGTACATCAGCCCGCCGCGGACGCCGCCCCCAGCGATCAGCGACGTGAACGCATACGGATGGTGGTCCCGGCCATCTTCCCCCTGGGCCAGACAGGTCCGGCCAAACTCTCCCGTGCACACCACCACCGTCGAGTCGAGCAGGCCGCGGCGCTTGAGATCCTGGATCAACGCGGCCAGTGGTTGGTCGATCTGCGGACAGTTGCGCGTCAGGCCACGATGGAGACCGCTATGGTGGTCCCATTCGCCGTGAAAGATCGTGACGAAGCGGACCCCCCGTTCGACCATTCTCCGGGCCAGGAGACACGACCGGGCAAACTGCGGGGGCGAACCGCCGCGTCCGCCCGGGGTGCTCGATGCCCGTGCCTTGTCCTCTTCGAGGACGCCATAGTCGCGGAGCGATTGCTGGGTCTCCGAGGACAGGTCGATGAGTTCCGGGGCCGACGCCTGCATCCCAAAGGCCAGCTCGTAGGCGGCAATCCGGCTGGTAATCTCCGCATCGCGCTGGATGCCGTAGTTCCATTGGTTCAACTGCTGGATCGCCTCCAGGCTACGCCGTTGCACTTGCGGATCGATGCCGGGAGGATTGCTCAGATTCAGGACCGGGTCGCCCTGGCTGCGAAAATGCACGCCCTGGTAGCGCGGCGGCAAGAAGCCGTTGGACCAGTTGGCACCGCCGCCGCGAACAGTGCCGGCGCTGGTCAACACCACGTATCCGGGCAGGTTGGCCGACGCGCTTCCCAAGCCGTACAGGACCCAGGCGCCAACGCTGGGATAGCCGAAGCGCAAAAAACCGGTGTTCATCATGATGTGGCCGGGCAGATGATTGAACGTATCCGTCTTCATGGAGCGGATCATCGTCAGATCATCGGCGCAGCTCGCCAGGTACGGCATATGCTCGGAGAAATCCATGCCACACTGGCCATATTTCTGGAAGCGGTAGGGGCTTGCCTTCAGCTTGGCTTTCGAGCCAATAAAGGCAAAGCGCCGGCCCTTGACGATCGACTCCGGCAAGGCTTCGCCCTCGTGTTGGGCCAGCAAGGGCTTGGGGTCCCAGAGATCGACCTGGCTGGGACCACCGGCCAGAAAGATGAAGATACCTGCCTTGGCCGTGGCGGCATGGTGCGGAGGAGCCACCGACGAACTGGCCGTCAAGCCCTCTCCCGGCGGCGCGGCGGCCAGGCCGTGTTCCGCCAGCAAGGAAGCCACGGCCAGGGATCCGAAGCCGCTCGCGGAGCTGGTCAGGAACTGGCGGCGAGACTGGAGCAGTTCTTGATCGACATGGTCCATCGTCATTGCCTCGTAATGAATTCGTCCGTGTTCATCAGGATGCGGGCCACAGCGATCCACGCCGCCGTCTCGGCCTGGGGGGCCGCGAGGCCGTCGCTCGCCCCGACAAGTTTCGCCGGCACGTGCTGGCGGAAGTGTTCGGCGAACTCCTGCCACAGCTGCGCCACTAGAGTGCGTTCGTGGCCTGCCGCTGGACGGCCGTAGCAGAGCCCAAACGCGAGCGAGAGGCGCGCCTCCGGAGTGGCCGGCGCTTCGCGCAGGATGCGGCGGCCCAGGGCGGCAGCCGCGTGGACAAACTCCGGGTCGTTCAACTGAGTCAACGCCTGGAGCGGTGTGTTGGAGCGCTCGCGGCGCACGCACGTCGTGTTGGAATCGGAGCGATCGAAGGTCCGCAACATGGGGAAGACCATATTGCGTTGAAAGAAGATGTACATGCCGCGGCGGTAGCGCTCGGGCGCCAAGTCAGCGGTCCAGTTGAAGCGATAACCGAACTCGTCGAATCCTGGCGGGATCTCCGGGCGTATGCCGGTACCGCCAATGCGGTGGTTGAGCAAGCCGGCCGTTTCCAGATAGACATCGCGGACGATCTCGGCCGAGAGACGAAACCGGTTTTGCCGGGCCAGCCAGCGGTTAGTAGGATCGATCGTCTCCAGTTCGGGACGGTGCTGCGACGCCTGGCGATAGGTACTCGACGTGACCAGGTAACGAATTAGCGCCTTGCGCGACCAGCCCTGGGAGATCAAGCGCGCGGCCAGATGGTCGAGCAGCTGCGGGTGCGTGGGCGGATCGCCCTGGGCGCCGAAGTCGTCGGGGGTGGTCACCATGCCGGCGCCGAAGAGATACTGCCAGAGCCGATTGGCTTCGACGCGTGCCGTCAACGGATTGGCCGGATCGACGAGCCAGCGGGCCAAGTCGAGGCGGTCGGCTTGCTGGTGTGGGGCATTGCGTGCTCGCAGGGACGGCAGCACCGCTGGCGTGTCGGGATCTACGTGCGCCCCCTGCTGACGATAATCTCCTCCCTTGTGCACGTGCGTCTGCCGGGTCTTGGCGGCCGGGCGAAAGACAGCCAGGACGGGCTGCGGTGGAGTGGGCGCCCGTCGTTGCATTCTGCTGAGCACGCGCTCCAGGCCCTCCCGCTGCTCGGGTTTGGCCCTGGCGATCTGGTCGCGGAGGGACTGCAAGCGTTGCGCATAGGCCGCCTTGTCCGATTCGTACTGTCTCAGATCGGCGGGCGTCGGCGGCAGCGGCACATCGGCTTCATCCACGGCGTCGTTGAAGAAGGCATAGAGCTGATAGAACTCAGTTTGCCGAAGCGGATCGAACTTGTGCGAATGGCACTCCGCACACCCTACCGTCAGACCCAACCAGACGGTGCCGGTGGTACTCACGCGATCGACCAGCGTCCGCACCCGGGCCTCTTCCTTGTCGATGCCGCCCTCTTTATTCGTCGGCGTATTGCGGTGAAAGCCGGTCGCCAAGAGCTGCTGCGGCGTCGCCTCGGGGAGCAAGTCCCCGGCCAGTTGTTCGATGGTGAACTGATCAAAGGGCATGTCCGCGTTGATGGCAGCGATCACCCAATCGCGCCAGCGGTAGGCATGGGGACGCTGCGCATCTTGCTCGAAGCCGTCGCTGTCGCCGTACCGCGCCAGGTCGAGCCAATGGTTGCCGAACTGCTCGCCGAAATGGGGCGAGGCTAACAGCCGATCGACCAACCGCTCGTACGCATCGGGCCGCGGATCGGTGACGAAGGCGGCGATCGCGTCCGGCGCCGGGGGCAGGCCGGTCAAATCGAGGCTCAAGCGGCGCAGCAGCGTATACCGGTCAGCCTCGGGGGAGGGAGCCATCCCTTCCTTCTCCAGCCGGGCCAGGATAAAGTGGTCGATCGGGTTGCGGACCCAGGCGGGGGTCTGGACCGGAGGCACTTCCGGACGCTGGATCGGCCGGAACGACCAATGGCCGGAGCGCGTGGCGGCGCCGGAAGCAAGGTCCTCTCCAGGAGCGCCTTGTTCGATCCACCGGCGGATTAGATCGATCTGTTCCTGTGGTAGCGGCGCCTTGCCCAGAGGCATCCGCGTGTCGTCGTCCTTGGTGGTCAAGCGCGTCAGCAGCTGGCTGGAGGCCAGGTCACGGGGCACGACGACCTTGCCGGAGTCGCCACCGCGCAGCAGCTCGGACTTGGAATCCAAGCGCAGACTTCCCTTCTGCACCTTGGGCCCGTGACAACTCACGCATTGGCGGTTGAAGATCGGCAGAATCGATTGCGCAAAGTCGACGGGTGATTCGGCTGGCTGGGCCCAAGCAGGCTGGCTAGCCAGCACAAGGAGGGCAAGCACGACCCCGCTGGGAAAACCTGGGGCCAAGCGGAATCGCCTTCGCCGGACGAAACGGCCAGTCACCAGGGCTTGCATGGTCTCCTCCCGGGAACATTTCAGCCTGACTTCCCTCGCGAGTGTACCTTGCTCAGGCCGGCCTTTGCAACGCAAAACATCCCGTTGTGAAGGAACGGGAGAATCGTTGCGGCGGTCTCCCGGTTGAGTACAATTGCAAGGAGAGCGGCCAAGGACGAGTCGAAGCGTTCCTGTTGGAAAGAAAGATCGACCAAGGGAGGTGGCTTTAGAGCCACAAGATAGGGGTTCGATGTCTGGTAAATTCAGAACTCGCCTTGTCCTCTGCGTCTTGGTTCTCTGCCTCACCAGCTTGGGCGCAGAGTATGCATGTCGTTCACTGCGAGGTTCGGATTCGCAAGACTCCACGAGCAGTTCGGGAACAGACGCCCAACATGGACCCGGCGCAGGAGCTGGTCCAGCGTCGCCAGCGAACTCACTCGAAGACCGCTTTGCCGCCCGGGTGCAGCCATTGCTCGCCCGTTATTGCTTTGGGTGTCACGGCCCAAAGAAGCAGGAAGCCGAGCTCGATCTTAGCCGCGACGCGACCGTGACCGCGATCGTGAACAATCTCCGTCATTGGGAATTGGCGCTCGAACGACTCCAGGCGCAGGAGATGCCCCCTGAAAACGCGCCCCGCCAGCCGCGGCCCGAGGAGCGGGCTGTGGTCATCGCCTGGATTCGGGACCTGCGCGACCGCGAAGCGGAGCGCAACGCCGGTGACCCGGGGATGGTCCTGGCCCGGCGCCTGAGCAACGCCGAGCTCGACTACACGATTCGCGACCTGACGGGCATCGACATCCGGCCGACCCGCGAGTTTCCGGTCGATCCCGCCAACGAAGCCGGTTTCGACAACTCGGGCGAATCGCTCGCGATGTCTCCAGCCCTGCTGAAAAAGCACCTGGCGGCGGCACGGGTGGTCGCCGACCACCTCGTCCTGAAACCGGAAGGCTTCGTCTTTGCACCTTACCCGGTGGTGACCGACACCGACCGCGACCACTACTGCGTTCGCCGCATTATCGATTTCTACGAGCGCCATCAGGTCGATTATGCCGACTACTTTTTGGCCGCCTGGCGCTTCCAGCAGCGCGAGGCACTCGGCAAGCCGAAGGCGTCTCTGCGCGACTTTGCCGGCGAAGCCGGGCTCAGCGCCAAGTACCTCGCGACGATCTGGTCGCTCCTGATGGAAACCAAGCCAGCACAGGGTCCGCTCGGAGAAGTGCAAACCCAGTGGCGGAAATTGCTAGCCAATGCGCCGAAGCAAGAGGATGCTCGACGCGAGTGCGAACGCCTCAGCGACCTCGTGGTGCGCTTGCGCAAGGGGTTCACGCCGGGCGTGGATAAGTTGCAGGCCAAAGGCATCTCCAACGGCAGTCAGCCTTTCGTGCTTTGGAGGAACGGCCAGCTCGCCGCGCAGCACCTGCGTTCTGTGGGCGATGACAACGCGGCCGGCGTTGACGCCACCGCGCAATTCTGCCGGGTATTTCCCGATGCGTTCGTGGTCACGGAGCGTGCGCCGTATTACGACGCCAGCTCCAGTCCCAAGGGACGCTTGCTCAGCGCCGGCTTCCACTTGATGCAAGGCTACTACCGCGACGACGGGCCGCTGTGCGAACTGCTCCTGGACGAGGCGGAACGGCGCGCGATCGACACGCTCTGGGAGGAGCTGCATTTCGTGACCCTGGACCCCATGCGGCAGTACAAGGACTTCATCTTCTTCGAGCGTGCGGAGCCGCCTCGGTTCATGTACGAAGCCGTGTTCGACTTCGCCCGCTCCGAAGACAAGGAGGCCACCTCGGAAGCGAAGATCAAGCAATTGCGCGAAGCCTACCTGGCCAAGGCGCGCAAGATCGGCGCGAGCAAGCAAGCCCTGGAGGCCATGGAGACGTACTTCACCAACATCTCCGCCCAGATCCGCCAGGTCGAACAAGCTCGGCTGGCCGCGGCACCGAGCCATCTCGCGGCGTTGCAAACCTTCGCAGCCCGCGCCTATCGCCGGCCGCTGTCGTCCTCGGAGCGCGACGAACTGCTCGCGTTTTACCGCAGGTTGCGCGCTAAGGACCAGCTGAACCACGACGATGCCATCCGCGACACCCTCGTCAGCGTGCTCCTGTCTCCCCATTTCTGCTGCCGCTTCGATCTCCCCTCACCCCAACCCCTTGCCCCCGCAGGGAGAGGAGTTGGGGTGAGAGGCACGGCCGCGCAGCCCCTATCGGATTACGCGCTGGCCAGCCGATTAAGCTATTTCCTTTGGTCGAGCATGCCCGATAGCGAGCTGCTGGCTCACGCCGCGGCACACGACCTGCATCAGCCGGACATGCTGAAGGCTCAGGCGCGGCGGATGCTGCGCGATCCGCGCGTGCGCGGACTGGCAACCGAGTTTGGCGGCAACTGGCTCGATTTCCGCCGCTTCGAAGAGCACAACAGCGTCGACCGTGAACGGTTCCCGAGCTTTACCCCGGAGCTGCGGCAGGCGATGTTTGAAGAGCCAATCCACTACTTTGTCGATATCGCACAGCGCAATCGCTCGGTTCTCGACCTGCTCTACGGCAACGACACCTTCGTGAATCGGCTGCTGGCCAGGCACTATGGCATGCCCGAGTCGCCGAAGGGAGTGGGCGAATGGATCCACGTCGAGGACGCGCAGCACTATGGCCGTGGCGGACTGCTGCCGATGGCGGTCTTTCTCACCAAGAACGCGCCGGGGCTGCGTACGAGTCCCGTCAAACGCGGCTACTGGGTCGTCCGCCGACTGCTGGGCGAACAGATTCCCCCGCCGCCTCCTGCTGTTCCCGAGTTACCGAAGGATGAGGCGAACCTGGGCGATTTGACGCTGCCGCAACTGCTCGCACGGCACCGCCAGGACAAGAACTGCGCGGGCTGCCACCGCCGCTTCGATGCGATCGGCCTGGTCTTCGAAGATTTCGGGCCGATCGGCGAACGCCGCGCGAAGGACCTGGGGGGACGCCCAGTCCAAACCGAGGCGACCTTCCCCGACGGAAGAGATCGGAACGGGCTTGAGGGCCTCCGCGCGTATCTACGCGAAAAACGGCAGGACGATTTTGTCGATAACCTGTGTCGAAAGCTATTCTCGTACGCCCTGGGGCGCAGCCTGCTGCTTTCGGACAAGAAAGCACTCGACGCGATGCGGACCAGGCTGGTGGCCGACAGGTATGCGTTCGACAGCCTGGTGGAAGCGATCGTCACGAGTCCGCAATTCCTGAACAAGAGGGGGCGCGACGATCCTCGTGGACAGTAAAATCGGTAGGATGATTACAGTGCATAGTGCCTTGAGTTGCGGAGAATGGACCGTGGGTATTACCATCGAATTGCCAGCTCATGAGATCGCTGCGCTCAAGCAGCTTACCAAACTCGAAAATGATGCAGAAGCTGTCATTAAGGCGGCACGGGAGTTTTTGCGGCTCAGTCGGCTGCGCGAGCTGAAGGCCGTTTCCGGCAAAGTCGAGTTTGAGGCCAACTGGCAGGAACTGGAAGAACTCGAACTGGGTGAGTCTGGTTTCCCGCAATAAGGAATGATCCCCGATGGAAGAATGGGTGTTTGTGGACACGTGTATTTGGGCTTCGTTCTTTGGCAAACCCAGTTCACCAGAGAAAATCGCCGTTGATGAGCTGCTTGATGCCGATCGAGTAGCTCTGCTGGGACCCGTTGTCGCCGAAGTCCTTCTGGGTTTTCGGCGCAAAGATCAGGCGGATTGGGTTGCGTCCAGATTGCAGCTGGCGCATTACGTCGAGGCCGGCTGGGACGATTGGCGCGCCGCGGCGGACCTCGGACGCGACCTTGCTGCCAAGGGAAACAAGCTCCCCTTGACCGATCTTTTGGTTGCCACTGTAGCCAGGCGTTGCCATGCCTGGGTATACACGACCGATCCCCATTTCGACTGCATCCCGGAATTGAAACGTTTTTGGCCAGCCAAGTGAACATAGGCCAGCGGGACCTGTTGGAGGCACTCGTACCCATTCCGCTTATCTACAGGCCCACTCCCCTCGCACCCATTAGGCTCTATGGCCTTGGAGTCGAACAGAGTCCTGGCGATCCGCCTTCCCCTCTGGTAACTTACCGAGCAGTTCCATCCGCAACCCTGGAAAGGAAGGTTCCTCATGAAGCGCTGGCACCTGTGGATCGTCGCAACCCTTTGTTTCTCCGGCGGTGTCGGAGTCGGTCTGCTCTGGACCCAGGTATCCCCCATCGGTCTGGCCCCTGCGGTCGCCGCCGTGCAGCCGGCAGCGCAGGCGGCTTCTCGACCGCCCGTACCTCCGAACGACGGCAAGCTGCGCATCATCTGCTTCGGCGCCCATCCGGACGATTGCGAGCTGAAGGCTGCCGGTGTCGCGGCCCTGTGGGCCGCCAAGGGACACCACGTCAAGTTCGTCTCGGTGACCAATGGCGACATCGGCCATTGGCGCGATGCCGGCGGTCCGCTGGCACGGCGGCGCCAGGCCGAGGTCGAACAGGTCGCCCGCTTGCTCGGTATCGCCACCGAAGTCCTCGACATCCATGACGGCGAGCTGCTGCCGACTCTGGACAATCGCCGCACCATCACCCGGCTGATTCGCGAGTGGAAGGCCGATGTGGTCATGAGTCACCGCCCCAACGATTACCACCCGGACCACCGCTATACCGGCGTGCTCGTGCAAGACGCGGCCTACATGGTGACCGTGCCCTTCATTTGTCCCGATGTGCCGCCGCTTCGCGACAATCCCGCGTTCCTGTATTACTCGGACTCGTTCCAGAAGCCCAATCCCTTCCAGGCCGACATCGTCGTGGCTACTGATTCGGTGCTGGATAAGAAGCTGGCTGCCGTGGACCTGCTCATCTCCCAGTTCTATGAAGGCGGAGCGAACGGGTCGGCCAACTTACTTCCCAGCGATCCGGCCAAGCAGCAGGAGCGCCGCCGTCAGGTCCGCACTAATTTCACCAATCGGTTTCAGGCCGTGGCCCAGCGCTACCGGGCCCAGCTGGCTGACTGGTACGGCAAGGACCAGGCCGATAAGGTGCAGTCGGCCGAGGCCTTCGAGATTTGCGAATACGGGCGACGGCCAAACAAGGCGGAGTTGACCAAACTCTTTCCCTTCTTTGGGGAATGAATCCGGTCTCGCGCCGGGCGAGGAACGGAGAGCAGCTGTCCAATGTTTGGACAGACGCTACGAATGAGAAGAGGGATCAGGGATCAGGGATCAGGGATCAGGGATCAGGGATCAGTTGTAAGTCCTGAGTCCTGATCCCTGATCCCTGATCCCTCTGGAGGCGGGGCGGCGTGCGGAAGCGCACTTCCCCTGAGATCGCATGACCGCTGTGCAAATCCGCCAGGTCACCAAGACCTTCGGCCCCCACATTGCCGTGGACGACCTGAGCCTGGAGGTTCCCCCGGGGAGCGTCTACGGCTTCATCGGTCCCAACGGTTCGGGCAAGACCACGACGCTGCGCATGATCATGCGCATCCTTCATCCGGACCGCGGCGAGATTATCGTACTCGGCGAACACGCTCTCGGAGCGGCCAGCGATCGCGTGGGCTATCTGCCGGAGGAGCGGGGCCTGTACAAGCAGATGAAGGTCCGCGAGGTGTTGCGCTTCTACGCCGAGCTGAAAGGCTTTCGTCGCAGCCAGGCCGCCATCGATACCTGGCTGGAGCGTCTGGGACTGGCGGCCTGGGCCCACAAGAAGGTCCAGAGCCTGTCCAAGGGCATGGCGCAAAAAGTCCAGTTCATCGCCACTGTCCTCGCCAAACCGGAACTGATCTTGCTCGATGAGCCTTTCAGTGGCCTGGACCCGGTGAATATGGAAGTGCTGCGCGAGGTCGTGCTCGATCTGAAACGCGACGGAGCGACCATTATCTTCTCGACCCACGACATGGCGGTGGCCGAGAGGATGTGCGACTTCATCTTCATGATTTACAAGGGCCGTAAGGTCCTCGACGGCACCTTGGAGGCGATCCAGGACACGTACGGCAGTGACACGATCCGGGTCCGCCTGGATGACAACGGCGCTGTTCTGCAAGACCTACCGGGCGTCCTCAAGGTGACCGATTTCGGCCGCTGGCAAGAGCTGCGCCTGGAGCGGGGCGCGGAGGCGCAGCAGGTCCTGGCCCACCTCATGACCCGCGGCAAGGTGCGCCATTTCGAGCTGGCCCGTCCCTCGCTGCACGACATCTTTGTCCGCATTGCCGGTCCGGCCATCGAGGAGAACTACCATGCGTAAAGTCCTGGTTATTGCCGTGCGCGAGTATCTGGCCGCGGTGCGGACCAAGTCGTTCCTGATCAGCCTGATCATCCTGCCGGTGATGGTGGGGGGCAGCATCGTGGTTCAGCTCCTTGTGAAGGACCAGGTCGATGTTCGCGACAAGCGGTTTGCCATCGTGGATCGCACGCCGCGCGGAGAGCTGTTTGCCCAGCTCGCCGAGGCGGTCGAGCGGCGCAATCAGCAAGCTATTTTCGATCCACAAACACACAAGCAGATCCAACCGGCATTCACCTTCGAGCGCGTCGATCCCCGTGCTGGCACCTCCGAGGCCATCCAGCAACAGCGCTACGAACTGTCGGAGCGCGTGCGCCACGGCGACCTGTTCGGTTTCCTGGAGATTGGTGCCGAGGTCTTGCAACCCGGGCCGGGCAACGCCGCGCTATCGACGCTTGCGGCCGCTCCTCCGGCGGATCCCGAGGCCCTTCGGGAGATGCTGGCGAATGTACCGGCCGGGATCGTGAGCGGACGCACGGTGCGCTATCAATCGAACAGTCCGACCTACGATGCCTTTCCGCGTTGGGTGGAGCGGGTGCTCAACGAGGAGATCCAGAAACGCCGCTGCGCCGACGCCGGGCTGCCGCGCGAGAAGCTCCAGGATTTGCTCCAGCCGGTGCCGTTGCTGCCCAAGGGATTATCGAAACGGAACCATGCCACCGGGGAGATCGAAGATGGCGCGGCGGAAAACCGCCTGGTCTCCTTCCTGGCGCCGACGGTCTTGATGCTGCTGATGTTCATGATGGTGGTGGTTGGGGCCACGCCGTTGATGCAGGGTGTGGTGGAGGAGAAGATGCAGCGCATTGCCGAAGTCCTGCTGGGGTCGGTGCAGCCCTTTGGTTTAATGCTGGGCAAACTGATCGGCACCGTGGGCGTCTCGCTGACGTTGGCCGGCGTCTATTTGGGAGCCGGCTACTGGGCCGCCCACCGCTATGGCTTTGCGGACTACCTCTCGGCCGAGGTCTTGGTCTGGTTTGTGATCTTCCAGATGCTGGCGGTGCTGATGTATGGTTCGCTGTTCATCGCCGTTGGGGCGGCGTGCACGGATCTCCGGGAGACGCAATCGATGCTCTGGCCGGTGATGTTGCTGGCGACGCTGCCAATGTTTGTGTTGGGTCAGGTGATCCGCGAGCCGAGCAGTCCCTTCGTGACGGTCGTCTCGCTCATCCCCTTTGCGACGCCCACGCTGATGATCGCCCGGCAGGCGATTCCGCCGGGCGTACCGCTGTGGCAACCGCTGCTCGGCGTGGTCCTGGTGCTGGTGACGACGCTGGCCTGCGTCTGGGCCGCCGGCCGGATTTTCCGCGTCGGCATCTTGATGCAAGGCAAGGGGGCCAAGCCAGGCGATCTGGTCAAATGGGTATTACGGGGATAGCGGTGGTTGAAATACGCTGGCGGCGTGACAGGCAGCGCGCGCTGCGCACCGAGGTTGCATGAATCAGAGAGGTGTTCTAGAATAGGGTTCAATGGCAATGCCAACGGAGGACGAGAAGAGCCTGGAATGGACGCACGTGCCGCCTTAGCTCAGCGGTAGAGCACAGCTTTCGTAAAGCTGGGGTCCAGGGTTCAAATCCCTGAGGCGGCTTTTTCACTTCGTCAATCCTGGCAGAACTGCTTAGCGCCGCCGATCAGAAAAGCTGACGAAAAGAGGACCGCCGTTTGGCTCTCGACGCGCTCTTTCAATCACTTCTCCACAACCTGATGACTGGCCAGGTGCGAGTGCACGGCGCCGCGGTTGTACCGCCGGGATAAACCCGGCGGCTCGTCGGTTCGGAGGTTCGTGGGTGCGGCCGGTGGTTCTTTTCATTTGCCGGAAGAAGGTGACATGCGTACATTATGACGAGCGGCGGGGTTTATCCCCGCCGGTGGACCCACCGCCGGGATAAACCCGGCGGCTCGTCAGGAATTCGTCATGATAAGCGACAGACCGTTTGCCCTGCATATCACTTGGACGTGCTACGGCACCTGGCTGCCGGGAGATCCTCGCGGCCACGTTTCCAATGTCCTCCTCCCCGAGAGAGGTTTCTGTCCCAAGGAAAACGTGCCCGGCACACCCTACAGCCGAGGGGACAAGTTCACTCACCAGCGGGCGCGGGCGCTGCAAAAGGAGCCAACGGTCTACCTCACGGCCGAGCAAGCCCTGGTCGTCGCCGTCTCCCTGAACCAGGCAGCCCAGGCACGCAGTTGGCGCATTCTGCGCGGCGCCATCATGGCCAACCACATCCATGTGGTCTTAATGGATTGTCCCAACGATGGCCCGGCTGTTCGGCGCATCCTTAAGGGCACGAGCCAGGCCGTATTGAACGATTACGTTGGCCACAACCAGACGTGGTGGACGGCAGGAGGCAGCGACCGCTACAAGAATGACTGGCCGGCGATTGAGGCCGCAGTACAGTACGTGGCCGACCAACCCAACATGTTGGCTGCTATCATCGACGGACGAGCGGCGGGGTTTATCCCCGCCGTGCAGACCGCACGGCCAGCGATGACCGATGCGCGCGCCCGCGTTCTGCACCTGCTGCACCGCTACTGCATCCTTGGCTACGAGCTGACTCCTCTGGAAGTCCACAAACTCCTTTATTTCTTACAAGTGAGTGGAGAGCGCCTGCAACTCCGCTTCACGAAGGAAACCCACGGCCCCTATGCGGACAACCTGCGCCATGTCCTGCTCAAGTTTGAGGGCCACTTCACCCTCGGCTTCGGCGATGGGTGTAACGCGCCGACCACACCGTTGTGCCTTCTGCCAGACGCCTTGCAGGAGGCCGAGCAATTCCTCCGAGGCCAACAGAAAGGCGGTTCAGAAGCCGAGCAGCGGCTCGAACGAGTCACCCAACTCATCGAGGGCTTCGAGTCGCCTTACGGCCTGGAACTGCTGGCAAGCGTACATTGGATCGCCACGCACTGCGAAGAGCAGGCAACCGATCCGGATTCAGCCGTGCGGGCTATCCTGAGTTGGAATGACCGTAAGCGGCGCACCATGAAGCCAGAGCATATCCGCCTCGCCTGGAGACGCCTGCATGAGAAAGACTGGATTTCTGGGGGCTAATGTCATCGTGTTCCTCGGCCATGAGTGCCATGCCGTCCAAAACCCTTTCGTTCGCTACGCCCAGGAGGCCGGTTGGACCACGTTTCTCCTCTCCTCCGTATCATGACAGGGTGTGATCCCTAGCTCCCTATGCCAGCCGGGTGCTGGCTCATCCTTTCGAGAACCTGCCATGCGCGTCCTCTGTATTCTCGGGTTGCTCCTATCGAGTGCCCAGGTTCGGGCCGCCGAGGTGCCGAGTGTCGCGGAGAACCCGACTCCGATCGTGGCCTTCGTCTTGAAACACACCGGCAGCGGAACCCCATCCGCCATCGTGCCCGAATCGCCTTCCGAATATCAGATTTATCAGAGATCGAATCGGGGCACGGGGACGATGCGCTTGCGCGGCCTGCTGACGGCGGACGCGGGCCAGTTACGCTGCCGCCTTGTCGGTTCGGCACGGCAAGGCAACCCAACCCCAGTGGTGCAAGACTGGCAAGCCGTGGCCTCAGACCTCGCCAAAGGCCGCTTTGATGCAGCAATCACCGCGCCCGCGGGCGGCTGGTATTGCCTGGAGCTGCGGCTGGAACACGAGGGCCGGGTGCTTGCAGAAACAGCGATCGAGCACGTCGGCGTGGGCGAAATCTTCGTCGTCGCCGGCCAGTCGAACTCGACCAACTACGGCTCGGAGAAACAGCAGACCGCCACCGGCATGGTCGCCTCGTTCGATGGCATCCGCTGGGTGCTTGCCCAGGATCCTCAGCCGGGCGTGCAGGACGGCAGCAAAGGGGGTAGCTTTCTGCCGGCGTTCGGCGATGCTCTGTATGAGAAGTACCGCGTGCCCATCGGTGTCGCCTCGACGGGAGCCGGCGCGACCAGCGTCCGGCAATGGTTACCCAAAGGTGAGCGGATGCAGAATCGTCCCACCATCGCAGCTCACGTGCGCTCGGTCGGTCCCGGCGAGTGGGAGTCGACGGGCACGCTCTTCGACGGCCTGATGAAACGGATCGGAGCTTTGGGGCCGCATGGCTGTCGAGCCGTGCTGTGGCACCAGGGCGAATCCGACGCCGGCCAGGCGCGCGCGGGCTATCCCGCCGACCGCCAGATCACGGGCCCGCAGTATCGCGCCTTCCTGGAGAAGCTTCTCCGCGCCACACGCCAGCGTGCCGGCTGGGACATCCCCTGGTTCGTGGCCCAGGCTACCTACCACAGCGAGAATGATCCGGCCGATGACGAATTCCGCGCGGCCCAGAAAGCGCTTTGGGGCAGTGGGCTCGCTCAGGAAGGTCCCGATACCGATGCTTTGCGGAAAGCGTTCCGGGCCGGCGTCCACTTCAACGGCAAGGGACAACAAGCTCACGGACGACTGTGGGCGGAAAAGGTCGGCGTCTATCTGGACCAGCTCACCGAGCAAGGGGCGCCGACGAAGCCTCGCGCTCCCATTCCCGGGAAGGATTTGAAGATGAGCCAGGACCTGGCATCCTCCTTCGCACGTCTGGCCCTCAAAGGGATCCAGAAGGAATACCCGAACAAGCCGGGAGACGTGCTGAATAGCGTGCAGGACATTAAAGGGCCGCAGGCCGTGCATCCTGCCTTCTTTGGCAGCTTCGACTGGCACTCTTCGGTCCACGGCCACTGGATGTTGGTGCGGCTGTTGCGGCTGTTCCCCGAGCTGCCGGAGAAACAGGAGATCCGCAGCGCGCTGGCGGAGCACCTGACGGCGAAGCATCTCCAGGCCGAGGCCAACTACTTCGCCCGGCCGAACTCCCAGTCTTTCGAGCGGCCCTACGGCTGGGCGTGGCTCCTGAAGCTAGCCGAGGAACTTCATGGGTGGGACGATCCGGAGGCCAAGCAGTGGTCGAAGAACTTGAAACCTCTGACCGACCAACTCGTGGCCCGCTACCTCACGTACTTTCCCAAGCAGACTTACCCGATCCGCAGCGGGGTCCATCCCAACACCGCCTTCGGGCTGGCGTTCGCTCTCGACTACGCGCAGGCCACTGGCAATAAGCCCTTGCAGGAGTTGATCGAAGAACGCAGTCGGACCTATTTCGCCCAGGACGCTGGGATTCCTGCGGCCTGGGAGCCGGATGGAGCCGACTTCTTCTCGCCGAGTCTGATGGAGGCGGATCTGATGCGGCGTGTGCTCTATCGGGCCGAGTTCCAGACCTGGTTCCAACGATTCCTGCCGAACCTGGCGCACGGTGAGCCCCGGACGCTGTTGGAGCCGGCGAAGGTGACCGACCGCAGCGACCCGCAGATCGTGCATTTGGATGGCCTCAACCTGAGCCGTGCTTGGTGCATGCGCAGCATCGCCACGGCGCTACCCAAGGACGATCCCGCCCGCAAGGTCCTGGCGGAATCGGCTACCCGTCATGCGGAGGCAGCCCTTCGCCATGTCGCCAGTGGAGACTATGTGGGTGAGCACTGGCTGGCTTCGTTCGCCGTGTACTTGCTCTCGACGCCATCCCCGGAATGAGAGAGGTGGATCTCGTCATGCTCGGACTCAAGAACGCGAATGGAGACCTTTTCTCCGCTCGCGGTGAACCTTGTCGCATTATTCTCCGCTTGTTACGATGGTCGAAAAGGAGAAAGCAATGATTCAACTCACCGAACAGCAGGTGCAGGCCGTTGCCGCCAGCGGGGAGACGCCGCCGACCTTGGTGGACCCCAAGACGCAAACGACCTATGTCTTGATCCGGAAGGATCTCTACGAACAGTTGACCGGCGAGGAGTACGACGACAGTCCGTGGACTGCCGAGGAGAGGGACGCACTGGCATGGGAAGCGGGCAAGCACGCCGGATGGGAGGACATGGATGAGTATGACGATGACCTGGAGAAGCTATGAACCGTGGCGACGTCATCCTCGTCCGCTTTCCGCATCCCTCCGGAGTGCGCGGCAAGAAACGTCCGGCCGTGGTCGTGCAGTCGGACGCCTACAATCAAACCGTCAAAACGATCGTCGTCGCGGAGGTCACGAAGAACCTTACGCTGGCCAGCGATCCGGCCTGCCTGTTTATTGATGTGAATACTCCTGAGGGACAGGCGACGGGACTGAAGCGCGATTCGGTGGTGTCCTGCCTGCTCTTGGCCACTATCGACGGCGACCGGGCGGACAAGGTGCTCGGTACGCTCTCGGCACTCCTGATGAACAGGCTCAACGATTGCCTGAAGGCGGCGCTGGGGATGCCGTAAACAGGCATCCGCCGCGCGGAGGCAGCACTCCGCCACGTCGCCAGCGGAGACCATGTGGGTGAGCACTGGCTAGCTTCGTTCGCCGCGTACTTGCTCTCGACGCCCTCCCCAGAATGAGCCAGAGTGCCAGGCGGAAGAATTCCAAGTATATCTTCTCCCCCTTTATTCCCTGCCGATCTCGTCCGGAACGGCCGCCGGACGGTGCCGGGGGATCTCGCTCTTGAAATCGCCGAGGCTGACCCAGCGCGTGCGCTGGTCCAGATCCACCTCCGCCACCGCCACCGTGCCCCATTTTTCGGCCTGCGCGATCAGGTCGCCAGTGTGGTCGAAGACGGCCGACACCATCCAGTTCCGAGCCACGTCCTCATACGTGCTACTAATCAGGTAGACGTGGTTCTCGCAAGCCCGGGCGCGGGCCAGCAGCGGGTTGCAGCCCCACACGGGCCAGGCGATCACCTCCGCACCGCGATTGCTCAGTTCCCGGGCGATTTCCGGGAAGAAGCCGTCGTAGCAGACCATCAAGCCCACCTTGCCGAAGCGGGTCGGGAAAACGGGATACTCCGACCCCGGCGCCACGCCCCCTTCGATTTCCCCGCGCGGCAGGCAGATCTTGCGGTACTTGCCGACTATTTTGCCATCCGGACCGATGAGCACGGCGACGTTATACACGAGATGGCCGTCCCGTTCCAGGAGGCCGGGCACGAGATAGAGGTTGTACTTCTTCGCCAGTTGACCGAAATAGTCCGTCGAAGGACCAGGGATTGGTTCCGCCACTTCGTGGTACTTTTTGCCGAGACCGACGTAAGTGAGCGTCTCGCCCAGCACCACCAGATCGGCCTTCTGTCGCGCTGCCTCGGCAACGAGCGGCTCGTACATACGGCAATTGTCCTGGGGGGTCCGGCCACCCTGTGGCTTGAAGTGGATGGTCGCCAGCCGTACCTTGCGCGGCAGCGGCGGGTTGGTCTCGCTCAGCGAGATACCGCTCCAACACACCTCGCCGCCCGGAGCCCAGCGCAGACGCAGTTCGACGACCGCTTGCGTCGCCCGAGCGGGGGCCCGATACGTATCCGACACCTCCGTCCAGCCTTGGCGGTCGGCCTGCTTGGTCGTGGGGAACTCTGTTTCGGCCATGGCCGTCGCGCCGCGCAGGTAACCCGTAACGGGTTGCTGATCCAGGGGAACCCTGCGGCCCTGGGCGTCCCTCCAGTGCAGCTCGACCAGGATGCTCCGCCGCGGCACCGCCACGCTCTTCGCCTGATAACGTGCCTCGAAGCAATAGTGCTTGCCCCCGGAGACGGGAAAGGTTTTCTTCCAGCAACCGTCGAGGCCGGCGCGCTGATCGGCCTTGATGGTAAAGCATCCCTTGCCATCCGCCCCGCCCTCGGGGTCGTACGTGAATTCGGGCCGGATCTCGTCGCGGGGGGCGGCGGCCGTCCAGCCGTCAGGGATCGCCGCAGCCGTGCGAGCCGGCGTGTCCGAGGCGAGCCCCCACCAACTCCCGCCAACCTGGACGGCGCTGGCAATCACGCAGGCCAGCAAGAAACCAGCGCCTTGGCGCTGCCACGCTCTCTTCATGACTTTCATCGCTTTACCCCCTTAATCAAGCAGGACCTCGCCCCATCAGCCTACTTGACCTGGGC
>JBGQLF010000023.1:0-18940 GCA_041499985.1 Gemmataceae bacterium | reverse complement strand
TGGCCCAAGCTCCAGGAGCACCGGGAGCGTGCCCTGGCCCTGATGCGCCAAGAGCTGGCGCAGACGCCCGCGCCCGATGCCTCCGAAGCCACCAAGGACGCCCTGGCCTTACGCCAGGCTCAGGCGGCGGTGGCCTTGCTCCAGCTCGGTCAAGACGAGCTGGTTTGGCCGCTGTTGCGGCACAGCCCGGATCCGCGCGTGCGCAGCTTCCTGATCCATCGCCTCGGCCCTCTCGGGACCGATCCCGGCACCTTACTGCGGCGGCTGGAGAAAGAGCGCGACGTGTCGATTCGGCGGGCCTTGCTCTTGTGCCTGGGCGAGTTCGGCGAGGACCGGCTGCCGGTGCCGCAGCGGCAGGCAGTCGCAGCGGCGCTGCTGCGGACGTACCGCGACGATGCGGACCCGGGCATCCATGGGGCGGCGGAATGGCTGTTGCGCCGCTGGGGCTACACCGCGGACCTGGCCCGCATCGACAAGGAACTCGTCTCCGCGCAGGCGCGTGAAGGGCGGCGCTGGTACGTCAACGGCCAGGGGCAGACGCTCGTGCTCATTCCCGGACCGGCGGAATTCTGGATGGGCTCGCCGGGACAGGAGCCGACCCAGAGTGAGGACATCGGCGAGTCGTTGCACCGCCAGCGGATTAGCCGTTCGTTCGCCCTCGCCACCAAAGAAGTCACCGTGGAGCAGTTCCTGCGGTTCCGGCCCAATCATGGTTACACGAAACACTTCAGTCCGGAGCCCGATGGGCCCATGATCTATGTGACCTGGTACGACGCAGCCGAGTACTGCAATTGGCTGAGTCAGCGCGAGGGGATTCTGGAAGCGGAGTGGTGTTACCCGAAGAACGTGAGCGACGGGACGATGCTGCCGCAGGCCTACCTGAGCAAGACCGGCTACCGGCTGCCGACGGAGGCGGAGTGGGAGTATGCGTGCCGAGCAGGGGCGGTGACGAGCCGGTTTTATGGTGCGGCGGACGACCTGCTCCAGGAGTATGCCTGGTACGTGAAGACGACCAACGCGGAAGGCGTACGTCCGGGAGGGCAGTTGAAGCCGAACGACTTGGGACTCTTTGACCTGTATGGCAATGTGTGGGAGTGGTGCCAGGAGCGCGCCTTGCCGTATCCTGGGCTGGCGCCCGGACAGGCCACGGAGGATAAAGAAGATATTTTAGATATTATAGATAATCAAAGTCGCGTGTTGCGTGGCGGCGCGTTCTACAATCATGCGTCGCTCGTGCGTTCGGCCTTACGCCTCCACTTTCGGCCGTCGAGCCGCTACTTCAATGTGGGTTTGCGGCTAGCGAGGACTTACCCTTAGCTGGCCATAGCTGACCTCTCAGAGAATAACCTCAGCGCTGTGTCCCCGGACGGTTCGACCGGAACGGAGGAGTTCCTCCTCCGGCGGCTGGTTCAGATCCCTCCCTCCGCTCACCCATCGCCGCTGACGACTTCGCCGCCTTGGCTCGTGCTGAGCGCCCGCCAGAGGTCGCTGCCGATGGTCTGGCGGACGAAGCGCACGCTGGCGGGAATGAACCGATCGACGAGATGGTCTTGGTTGGCCTCGGCATGGCGCGGATTCAGTTGAGACCAGCGGGGAAAGGGCCTGCACCCGTTCGGCTCGCTTCCGAAGCCGCAGCCGTTCCCGAAGTGCTGTCACGCACGGGCGGCGCCTTGGGAAACACCTCGTTGGCACGGCTCCGGCGGCTGCGGGTCACAATCGTCGACGGAGCGGGTCGCTGGTGGCGGAATCACGGGCCGCGCTCGGGATGGCCGAGCTGACTCTGATTGACCCGGACCTACTAGACCAAGAACAAGCGTGTGGAGCGATACCGTTCGCTCTTCTCCGGGAGCTGGTCGCCGAACAGCGATGCATTTCAAGTGAGCGCAAGAAACGGCGAAAACCCTTGTTTTCCCGGCGATTCTGGCAATTTCCTCGGGGGACACGCTTGTTTAAGGACTAGGGCGCTGTAAAAGAATAACTTGTCCATTGACATGCCTATGACAGTGAATAGGTAGCACGCCCTGAGTCTTCGCAGGGCGTGGGCAGCGATAAACCCTACGCCCTTCGCAGACTCAGGGCGTGCCACCCGACGTCTTCGTGCGGGTCACAGAGAGTGTGCCGGTTTGGCCACACAGGACTTGTAGTGTCCGCCGTTGGAGGACCATTCAGAAGAGTAGCGCCAGTCTTGCCAGGGCCAGAGATCCTCGGTACCCTTACTATGGTTGATTCGATGGTTCGCCTTCTTGCGCTCCGAGCAAACTCATCCTTCGGTTTGGCCCGGCCAACCGTCTCTTGAATCGCCTTATGGACGGGCAACGAAGCCCCCTCTGTGAGGTCAATGACGACCTTCCCTCGACCACTCTTGGCATCCGCGGGGTGGTCTTACGTCCGTTCCCCAGGCGTCCCGTGAGGGACGCCCCAGGCGAAACGCGCGACGCTGCTCGTCTCGTCAGCCAGGCATCCTGCCCCAGAAGCGAGACGCGTATGCAAGACCAAGGCGCTGACAACCGGCTATCCGGTCCGACCGCACGCATCCTGCTGGTCGATGATGAACCGGCCAATCTGCTGGCCCTGGAAGCGCTCCTCGGCGGGCTGGGCCAAGAGCTAGTGAAGGCGAACTCGGGTGAGGAAGCCTTGCGGCAACTCCTCACTCGGGAGTTCGCCGTGGTCCTCCTCGATGTGCGCATGCAGGGCTTGAGCGGGTTTGATACCGCCCAGTTAATCCGGGCGCGACCGAAGTTGCGGTCCACGCCCATCATTTTTCTGACCGCCTACGAGGACTCCGATGTCGCCGTGTGCCAAGCGTACGGGCTCGGGGCCGTCGACTACCTGGTCAAGCCGCTGGTGCCGGCAATCCTCCGCGCCAAGGTGGCCACGTTCGTCGATCTCTTTCAGAAGACCGAACAAGTACGCAAGCTCGAACGTCAGGCGTTTGAGCGGCAACTGGCTGTCGAAACCCTGCGGCGCTTCCAGAGCATCATCGAGCACAGCTGGGAAGGGGTCGCGCTCATCGACCGCGAAGGGATCATCCGCTACGCCAGCCCCTCCACTGCACGCATCCTGGGGTACACCACCGAGGAGTGTGTGGGTCAGAGCATCGTGGAGCGTATCCACCCCGAAGACCTCCAGAGGGCTACGGAACGGTTCCATGCGCTCGGCCAACGTCCAGGCGGAAACACCACGAGCCGCTATCGCTACCATCACCAAAACGGCTCCTGGCGCTGGCTCGAAAGCACGGGCACCAACCTCCTGGAGGAACCCGGGGTGAAGGCCATCGTGGTCAATTACCGGGATATCACCGAAGAACGGGAGGCCGAGGAAACACGCGCCCGCCTGGCTGCCCTGGTCGAGTCCTCCGACGACGCCATTATCGGCAGGAATTTGGAGGGCCTCATCACCAGCTGGAACGCGGGGGCGGAACGCCTCTACGGCTACACTGCCGCCGAGGTTATTGGCCAGCCCGTCTCTCGGCTCATTCCCCCGAGCCGTGCCAATGAACTGCCCGCCATCAGGGCGCGGCTCGAGCGCGGGGAGACCATCGACCATTTCGAGACGGTACGGTTGCGCAAAAACGGCACGCAGGTCGAGGTGTCGGCAACCCTTTCCCCCATCCGGGACCCCGACGGCCGAGTGGTCGGGGCCTCAGTCATTGCACGAGACATTAGCGAGCGCCGACGGGTCGAGGCGGACCGCGCCGCGTTACTCGCTCAGGAGCAGGCCGCGCGAGTTGAGGCGGAGGCGGCCGCACGCCGCGCCCGATTCCTCGCCGAAGCGAGCGCACTCCTGGCGTCGTCGCTCGAGTATGAGGTCACGCTCAAGCGGGTCGCCGAGCTCGCGGTGCCGGCCATTGCCGACTGGTGCAGCGTGGACCTCCTTACCCAGGACGGGTCGTTGCGCCAACTGGCCGTGACGCGCGTCGACCCGGCCAAAATCGAGTTGAGCCACGAACCGTGTCGGCGTTATCCCAGGGACCGAACGGCGCCGTCCGGCATCGCCAAGGTGTTGCGAACGAAGCAAGCGGATCTCTACCCGGAGATCTCGGCTGCGTTTCTAGAGGAATACGTTCCCGACCCGGAGCACCGGCGCCTGCTTCAGGAGTTGGGCCTGCGCTCGGCCCTGGTGGTGCCGCTGGTGGCACGTGAGCAGGTATTGGGTACCCTGACACTCCTTGTCGCCGAATCAGGGCGTCGCTACGGTCCCAGCGACTTGGCCTTCACGGAGGACTTGGCCTGCCGGGCGGCAGTCGCGATCGATAACGCCCGGCTGTACCAGGAAGTCCGCGAAGCAGACCGGCACAAAGACCGGTTCTTGGCGATGCTCGCCCACGAGATGCGGGCCCCGTTGGCGCCGCTACTCATGGGTACGCAGATTCTGCGCCAGCTGGGTGCCAAGAGTGGACCCCAAGAGCAGGCCGTGGGCATGGTGGAGCGCCAAGTAGGACATTTAAGACGGCTGGTGGAGGACCTGCTCCAGGCGTCGCGCTTGCAGCACGGAAGAATTGAGCTGCGTCTGGAACGCTTGGACCTGGCCCGGCTGGTGCAGACGGTTGCCGAGGACCAGCGCTCGACTCTGGAACAAGCGGGGCTGACTTTGACCGTAGAGACACCGGAGACACCCTGCTGGGTGCGCGGCGATGCGACCCGGCTTAGTCAAGTGGTAAGCAACCTTCTGGACAACGCGCAGAAATTCACGGATCAAGGTGGACGTGTGGCGGTCCGTCTGGGAGCGGAGGCCGCTCGAAGGCAAGCGGTGCTGTCCGTCTCGGACACGGGCATTGGTATCGAGCCGGACAGGCTGTCTCACCTCTTCCGTACCTTCGCTCAAGAGGACCGGAGCCTGGACCGCCGGCGGGGTGGCTTAGGGCTGGGGCTGGCGATGGTGCACGGTCTCGTCGAGCTGCATGGAGGAACTGTCGAGGCCCATAGCGAGGGGCCAGGGTGCGGTGCGGAGTTCGTTGTCCTCCTCCCGCTTCAGGATGAGCCTGCGGCCCTGACCAAGAGTCACCCCCCTTCTACACCTGCGGGCCCGAGCCGACGCATCCTCATCATCGAAGATAATCGCGACTGCGCCCAAAGCCTCCAGCTGCTTCTCGAATTGCTCGGGCACGAGGTGCGGGTTGCTTACTCAGGGACAGAGGGAGTGCAGGCGGCCACCGAGTGGCAGCCGAACGTTGTTATCAGTGATATCGGGCTTCCGGGCCTCAACGGCTTTGGCGTCGCGGAGGCGCTTCGCCGCGACTGCGGAACCGCCAGCGCCTTCTTGATTGCGCTTACCGGCTATGGCAGCGACGAGGACCATCGGCGGGCATTGGCGAGCGGCTTTGACCAGCACCTCACCAAACCCGTCGACCCGGCAGTGCTCGAAGACCTGCTGGTAGGGCGGGGGAACGGCTTCGGCAAGGGCTCGGAGGGGCAGCTGAGCAGTCACGTTTTCTAATCACCAGGATGGAGGTCGTGAGCCGTAATGAACCTTTTCTCCGACGCGATGCGCCGCAATCCCTACCCCGTGTACGACCAGCTGCGGAGCCGCTCGCCGGTGTACCACGAGCCGCGGTCCGGTCTGTGGATGATCTTCGACTACGAGGGCGTGAAGCGGGTGCTGAACGATCACGACGCCTTCAGCTCCCGGCACGGCCCCGCCGAGTGGATTATCTTCCAGGACCCGCCGCGCCACACGAAACTGCGTGGTCTCATCTCGCAGGCCTTCACGCCGAGGTCCGTCGCCAATCTCGAACCGCGCATCCGGGAGCTGTCGCGCGAACTCCTGGACCGGACGATCAGGCGTGGCGAGATGGACCTGGCCGCGGACTTCTCGATCCCGCTGCCCATCATGGTGATCGCAGAGATGCTCGGCCTTCCCGTCGGGGACCGGCCACAGTTCCAGCGCTGGAACGACGTGATCCTGAACATGAGCTATGCCGTCGTCGCCGGCAAGACAGGCAGCGAGGAGGCCACCAGGGCGACGCATGAGTTCGTAGCGGTAACGGCCGAGATGAACGCTTACGTCACGGGATTGCTCCAGCAGCGGCAAGCCGCGCCGAAGGACGACCTGCTGACCCGGCTCGCCCGGGCCGAGGTGGACGGCGAGCGGCTCACGCAGCAGGAGATCCTGGGCTTCTTTCAGATCCTGCTCCTGGCCGGGAGCGAGACGACCACGAACTTGATCAACAACGCCCTGCTGTGCTTCGTCGAGAACCCGGACCAACTCGCTCGCCTGCGGGCGGCGCCCGAGCTCCTGCCCTCGGCGATCGAGGAGGTCCTGCGCTACCGCTCACCGTTTCAATGGATGTTCCGCCTGACGCGGCGCGAAGTCGAGGTGCACAGCCAAGTGATCCCGGCCGGGAAGCTCGTGCTCGCGATGATGGGTTCGGCGAACCGCGACCCCCAGCAGTTCCGCGATGCCGATCGCTTCGACATCACGCGCGATCCCAATCCGCACCTCGCGTTCGGGCACGGCCACCACTTCTGCCTGGGGGCGCCGCTCGCGCGCCTGGAGGCCCGAATCGCCCTCTCGGTTCTGCTGGAGCGGGTGAAGGGCTTCGAACTCGCGAGCGACGAGCCGTGGGAGCCGCGCAAGGGACTCCACGTGCATGGCCCGACCCGCCTGCCGATTCGCTTCGAGCCGGGCAGGCAGGCCGCTTCGGCCTGAAGTGGGTGTACGCGGACTTCGTCGTTGCGCGCCGCACGCAACGAGACCACCAGCGTTCACTTCTTGCCCGCATTACCCGTTTCACGGTACCAGTGCAACGTCCGCTCCAGCCCCTCCTCGAAGGACACCGCCGGCTCGTAGCGGAGCTCGCGCCGCGCCTGGCTGATGTCGGCTCGGGAATCGCGCACATCGCCGGCGCGCGCCGGTCCGTGCTGCGGGCGCAGCTGGGTTCCCAACAAGCGATTCAGGGCTGCCACCAGGTCCACAACCGTCACGCTCCGTCCCGTGCCGATGTTGTAGACTTTGCCGGAGAGCGCCCCTGGCGCTTCCGCCGCTTTCAGTAAGGCTTGCACCGCATCCGTAACGTAGGTGAAATCGCGCGATTGCAGCCCGTCGCCATACACCATCGGGGTTCGCCCGGCGCTCATCGCCGCAAGGAATAGGGCGATGACCCCTGAATACGGACTGTCGGCTCGCTGGCGTGGGCCAAAAATGTTGAAGAAGCGCACCCGAACGGTCTCCAGGCCGTAGGTCGTGGCGAACGCCTCGGCATACAACTCGCCTGCCAGCTTGGCGGCGGCATACGGCGAGAGCGGCCGGAGCGGATCGGCTTCCGTCTGCACTGGGCCCGCGGGAATCCCGTAGGCGCTGCTGCTACCAGCGTAGACCACGCGGCGAACCCCGGCCCGGCGTGCGGCATCGAGAACGTGCAAGGTGCCAGTGGCGCAGATCCGGTGCGTGGCGGCCGGGTCCTCGACACTGCGCTGAACCGAAGCGAGGGCTCCCAGGTGAAAGACCACGCCGACGCCAGCCATCGCCCGCGCCACGGCCGCCGCGTCGCCCAGGTCGGCTTCCACGATCTCGGGAGCCGGCCGCAGCGTGGCCAGGTTGGAGCGCAACCCGGTGCTGAAGTCGTCCAGCACACGCACCGGCCGACCTTGTGCCGTCAGCGCTTGCACCAGGTGCGAACCGATGAACCCCGCGCCGCCGGTTACCAGACTCAGCTTGTTCATGATGGGAGCATCTCACCCCAGGAAGCGCTGCAAGCGCAGACACGGAAAACTCACCAAGAAGTTAGCTTATTTTGATGCCATCTGCTGAACTACTCTTGGGATTCCGGCCTGGCACTGGAACCGCGGAGCCGTGCATTGCCGGTTACGCCGCGAACAGCGCTTCGACATAAGCGTCCGGATCGAACGGTTCCAGGTCCTCGAGCTTTTCGCCGACACCGATGAACTTGACCGGCAAGTCCAGCTTGCGCTTGATCGCGAAAATCGCTCCGCCCTTGGCCGTGCCGTCGAGTTTGGCCAGGAGAATGCCAGTACAGGCAATCGTTTTCTTGAACATCTCCGCCTGGGCGATAGCGTTCTGGCCGGTCGTGGCGTCGAGCACCAAGAGCACCTCGTGCGGCGCTCCGTCGATTTGCTTGCTCACCACGCGCCGAATTTTGTCCAACTCCCGCATCAGGTGCGCCTGGGTGTGCAAGCGCCCAGCAGTATCGACGATCAGAACGTCCAGCTGGCGGGCCTTGGCCTTCTCGCAGGCGTCGTGGGCCACGCTGGCCGGGTCGCTACCCTGCTGGCTCTTGACAATCTCGCAGCCCAGCCGTTCGCTCCAGATCGTCAGCTGCTCCACCGCGGCCGCCCGGAAGGTATCGCAGGCCGCCACGATCACGCTCTTGCCGTCCTCCTGGCAGCGCCGGGCCAGCTTGGCGATTGACGTCGTCTTGCCCGAGCCATTGACGCCAGCGATCATCACCACCGTCGGACCGGCCGGGTTGAGGCGCATCCCGCTTTCGCTCGCCGCCAGCATTTCTTTCAGCTGCTGCTTGACGAACAGCTCGACATCGCCGGTAATCTCCTTGTCCAGGAACGCCTGCCGTACCCGTTCGACGATCTCGGTGGTGGCGGCGGTGCCGACGTCGGCGAGGTACAGGCGTTTCTCCAGCTCGCTCAGGAAATTCCGATCGACGCGACCTTTGAACCGGAAGAGGTCCACGACGCCCGTGAAGACGCCACGGGTCTTGGCCAGCCCTTGTTTGATCTTGCTGAAGACAGCACGAAACACCATCGGATTCCCCTCACCGCTCTTAGGGAAACGATGAATGATGAACGATGAATGATGAAACAGACATTCTTCCGTTCATCGTTCATCGTTCATCATTCATCCTTTCTTGGAAGCCTGCTGCCGCAGAACCGCCAGTTCGTCTCCGGTGACGCTACACGCGCCGACGCTGCGGCTGAAATGGCCCGGACCGTGACAATCGCTGCCGCCCGTGACGGCCAATCCCAGCTCGGCGGCCCAGGCACGCAGCTGGCGGATCCACGCGGAACCGAAGCTGGGATACTCCACTTCGACCGCGCCCAGCCCCTGGGTCCGCAGCTCGGCCAACGACTCCTGCTTGCAATCATAAGACGGGTGGGCCAAGCTCGCAACGCCGCCCGCGCCCCGGACCAGGGCAATTGCCTCCTCCACCGGCAGACGTACCTTGGGCAGGGCCACGCGGCCGCCATCGCGGAGATAGCGCGCGAACGCTTCCCGCACCGTGCTGGCACGCCGTGCCTTGATGAGCAGCTCCGCCAGATGACGCCGGCCCAGTGCCTGGGCGCCGATCTGTGCGCGCACTTCCTTTTCCTCCAGAGATACGCCGCAGCCGCGGAGGCGCTCCACCATGTCCTGGAAGCGCTGAAGGCGATGTTGCCGTAACCGCGCCAGAGCAGCCAGGAGCGGAGCATCGTCCAGCTGAATAAAGTAGCCCAGCAAATGCAGCTCCTGCCCGCGCTGTTCGGCAGAGATCTCGACCCCGGCAATGATTTCAAGGTCCGAACCCACCGCGGCCGCCTGGGCTGCCGGCACGCCATCGAGGATGTCATGATCGGTGATCGCGAGCGCGGCTAAGCCGCTGCGGCGTGCCAGCTCGACGAGCTGGGGCGGCGTGTAGCTGCCATCGCTGTGGGTCGTGTGTGCGTGCAGGTCCACTCGGCCAGTAGATCGGCTACGGGCGGCGGCACGGCAGAGAGCGGTGAACGGTTGGCGCGCGGGCATGGATCACGCGGGGGAAGCCGCGCCTTGACGGAGCCGATCGAGCACACCGTTGACGAAGGCAGGCGAATCGGCCGAGCCGTAGCGGCGCGCCAGCTCGATCGCCTCATCCAGGGCCACGCTGGGCGGCGTCTCGGGAGTGAATAACAGCTCATAGGCCCCTAGACGGAGGACATTGCGATCCACGGCAGCCATGCGCGGCAGGCGCCAGTTTTCCGCCGCTTCTGCCAGGCGACGATCAATCTCGGCGGCGTGGGCGGCGACGCCCTCGTACAGGCTGAGGCAGAACTGTTCGAGTGTCGGCTCGCGCAGGCGGTTGTGGATGAAATGCGAACGCGTGGCGGGGTCCACGCCAGGGTTGTGATCTCGCTGGAAGAGTAATTGTAACGCTACTTCACGCGCACGCGAACGTCGGGTCATGACGCGATCCTAAACCAGGTTCCTATGCTGCCATAGTATCGCATCGCCGGCACGCTGCCTACGGCACAAACCGACCGCAGCGCGAGAGTCCTGGGCGCTAACCTGAGGAAACGAGTCTGTTCACCATCCTGAACAGTCTGGCGGGTCCACCGTGCCGGCCGGCGCGCGGGGCAAAAAGTCCTACGCCTGTAAGTATCACTCCCTCAATGAGTTACACATCGCCTTTTCGTCCCGGCCTGCGGATCGGCGGCGCTGGAACACCATCTGCATAGGTATCGCAGCTTGGGAACGCGTGCTCCAACCCGGTCGGATTCTAGCGGCAGGCGCAACGAGCGGTGGCGCTCCCTCATACACGGTGGCACCCGAAAGAGAGGGCGCAAACGGCGATGCTCACGGTTCCACAAGCGCTGGCGCTGGCAATGCAGCAGCATCGGACGGGTCAGCTGTCGCAGGCGGAGCAGATCTGTCGGGCCATCCTCCAAGTGCAGCCCCAGCAGGTCGATGCCTTGCATCTGCTCAGCTTGCTTGCCTCTCAAGTAGGTCAGCACGAGCGGGCAGGCGCGTATCTAAGCCAGGTGGTGCGACTCCAGCCCGACTCGGCCGCGGCGCACTACAACCTGGGCACTGTCTTCCAAGACCAGGGGCAGCTGGCGGAGGCACGGGCCTGCTATCAGCAAGCCGTGCGTCTGGAGCCAGTCTATGTGGAGGCGCACTACAATTTGGGGAACATCCTCAAGGAGCAAGGGCAGCGGGAGGGGGCACAGGCTAGCTATGAGCAGGCGCTGCGCCTCCAGCCTGATTATGCCGCGGCACACAACAACCTCGGGAATCTCCTCCAGGAGCAGGGACGGCTCGCCGAGGCGCAGGCCTGTTACCAACAGGTACTGCGCCTGAGGCCCGACTCGGCCGCGGCGCACAGCAACCTGGGCAATGTCCACAAGGAACAAGGGCAGCTGGCCGAGGCAGTAGTGTGCTATCAGCAAGCGCTGCACCTCCAGCCTGACTTGGCCGAGGCGCACTACAACCTGGGGAATCTCCTCAAGGAGCAGGGGCAGCTGGATGAGGCGGCCCTGTCTTACGAACACGCGCTGCGGCTGAGGCCGTTCCCCAGCCTCCAGATTGCCCGCGCCACGCTCTTGCCGCCCCTCTACACCTCGAGCGACGCGATCGCTGCCTGGCGAGCGCGGTTGCAGGAAAACCTCACCCAACTGCACCGCGCGCAGGTTCGCGTGGACCTGACTCAGGAGCCGGCCCACCCCCTCTTCTACCTGGCCTACCAGGGACTGGACGACCGGGACATCCAACGCGACACCGCCCGCTTGTATGTCGCGCCGTCCGCATCCGCAGGCCAGCTCTCGGCCGGTCGCCGGAGTGGGGAGGACCGCATCCGGGTCGGCTTCGTTTCCCGGTTCTTTCGCAACCACACCATTGGCGAGCTGTTCCGTGGCACCATCGCGCACCTGGCCCGCGATGCCTTCGCTGTCACCGTCTTCTCCCTGGGACACGCCCGCGATGCCACCGCTCAGTTCATCCAGGCGCAGGCCGACACCTACGTCGAGCTGTCCACCAACCTGACAGCTGCGCGGCAGCAGATAGCCGGGCACGAATTGGATGTGCTGGTGTATGCCGATATCGGCATGGAAGAACTCAGCTACTCGCTGGCCTTCTCCCGCCTGGCGCCGGTGCAATGCGTGCTCTGGGGCCATCCGGTAACCACGGGCATCGAGACGATGGACTATTTCCTCAGCAGCGAGCTGCTGGAAAGCGCCGAGGCCGAGCAGCACTACACCGAGACCCTGGTGCGCTTGCCGACCCTGCCGGTCTACTACTACCGCCCCGTGCTGCCGAACCCCTTGCAAGGGCGGTCCGCCTTCGGCCTGCCGGAGCAGGGTCATCTCTATGGCTGTCCGCAGAGCCTCTTCAAGCTGCATCCGGAATTCGATCCCATTCTCCGGGAGATTCTCCAGCGCGATCCCCAAGGTTGGGTGGTTCTGCTGCACGGCAAGCATTCCTCCTGGGCGGAGAAGTTGCGGCAGCGGTTTGCGATCACCCTGGGGGAGATGGCCGAGCGAATACTCTTCCTGGATCGGCTGGCGAAGCCAACGTTTCTGAACCTGAATGCGGTCGTGGATGTGCTGCTCGATCCGATTCATTTCGGGGGCGGCAATACCAGTTACGAAGGCTTGGCCTTGGGAGTGCCGATCGTGACACTGCCATCCCCGTTTCTCCGGGGGCGCATCACCCTGGCGTTGTACCGCCAGATGCAGGTGCTGGATTGCGTCGTGGCCACCCCTAAGGAGTACATCGAGTTGGCAGTGCGCCTGGGAACCGAGCCGGATTATCGGGCCCACCTGCGGGCGAAGATCCAGCAGGCGAACGGAGTGCTTTACGACAATGTAGCCGGCGTGCGCGCGCTCGAAGAGTTCCTGCACAGCGCGGTCCGGCAGGCCTGATAGGAGAGGGGGCAGACGGCGATGATGACGGTAGCGCAAGCGCTGGCCATAGGGGTGCAGCAGCATCAAGCGGGCCAGTGGCAGCAGGCCGAACAGATCTATCGGGCCATTCTCCAGGTGGAACCCCAGCAGGTTGAGGCCCTGCATCTGCTCGGCCTGCTCGCTTATGAAGTAGGTCGGCACGACCTGGCCCGTGCCTACATCGGGCAGGCGCTACACCTCAGGCCCGACTTTGCGGAGGCTCACCTCAACCTGGGGGTGGCACTCCAAAAGCAAGGGCAGTTGGCGGAGGCGCAGGCCTGCTATGAACAGGCGTTGCGCCTCAAACCCGATTATGCCAAGGCGTACAACAACCTGGGCAATCTCCTCAAGAATCAAGGGCAGGTCGCGGAGGCGCACGCTTGCTATCAGCAGGCGCTGCGCCACCAGCCTGATTATGCCGTGGCGTCCATCAACCTGGGCAATCTCCTCGAACAGCAGGGGCAGCTGGCGGAGGCGATGACCTGCTATCAGCAGGCGGTACGTCTGAAGCCAGACCTCGCGGAGGCGCATTACAACCTGGGCAATGTCCTCCAAGATCAGGGGAAACCCGCGGAGGCGGCCATGTCTTACGAACACGCGCTCCAGCTGCGGTCTTTCCCCAGTCTCCGGATTGCCCGCGCCACGCTGCTGCCGCCGCTCTACGGGTCGACCGAAGAGATCGGCTCCTGGAGAGCGCAGTTGCAGGACAACCTCGCCCAGTTGCATCGCGAACACGTGACCCTGGACCTGACCAACGAGCCGGCCCACCCGCTCTTTTTCCTGGCCTACCAAGGATTGAATGACCTGGATATCCAACGCGACACCGCCCGTTTGTATGTCGCGCCGCCGGGCCCCTCCGGCCGGCTTGCCACGGGTCGCCGGAGTGGGGAGGACCGCATCCACGTTGGCTTCGTCTCGCGATTCTTTCGCAATCACACCATTGGCGAGCTGTTCCGGGGCACCATCGCCCATCTGGCCCGCGATGCCTTTGCCGTCACCGTCTTCTCCCTGGGACACGCCCGCGATGCCACGGCGCAGTTCCTCCAGGCGCACGCCGACACCTACGTGGAGTTGCCCCTCAACCTGGCGGCCGCGCGGCAGCAGCTGGCCGCGCACGAGCTAGATGTTCTGGTGTACGCCGATATCGGCATGGAAGAACTCAGCTATTCGCTGGCCTTCTCCCGCCTGGCGCCGGTGCAGTGTGTGCTCTGGGGCCATCCGCTGACCACCGGCATCGACACCATCGACTACTTCCTCAGCAGCGAACTGCTGGAAGGCGCCGAGGCCGAGCAGCACTACACCGAGACCCTGGTCCGCTTGCCGGCACTCCCCGTCTACTACTACCGCCCCATGCTGCCGACACCCTTGCAAGGGCGGCAAGCCTTCGGCCTGCCGGAGCAGGGTCATCTGTATGGCTGTCCGCAGAGCCTCTTCAAGCTGCATCCGGAATTCGATGCCATCCTCCGGGAGATTCTCCAGCGCGATCCCGAGGGTTATGTGGTTTTGTTGCAGGGCAAGTATCCTTTCTGGACGGAGACCTTACGCCAGCGCTTTGCGACGACACTGGGCGGGGTAGCTGAGCGGGTTGTCTTCCTGGACCGGCTGGCGAAGCCGGCGTTTCTGAACCTGAATGCCATCGTGGATGTGTTGCTCGATCCGCTGCACTTCGGCGGCGGCAATACGAGTTACGAAGCCCTCGCCTTCGGTGTGCCGATTGTGACGCTACCGTCCCGGTTTCTCCGTGGGCGCATCACCTTGGCTCTGTACCAGCAGATGCAGATGCTGGATGGTGTCGTGGCCACCCCCGAGGAGTACATCGAGTTGGCGGTCCGGCTGGGCACGGAACCGGACTACCGGGCGCACCTCCGCGCCAAGATCCTGGAGGCGAACGGGGTGCTCTACGAGAATGGGGCTGGCGTGCGCGCGCTCGAAGCGTTCCTGCGGGGCGTGTCAGGAAAAAGAGGATAGACTTCATCGCGATCCGGCAAGTTGCCACACGGGTGACGGTCACCTGCTCCACGAAGCGTACTTCCGGCTGGTGGACGGGGAGAAGACTCGGTATGGGAACAGCTGCCGACATTTCTTCGCCGCGGCGGAGCAAGTATAATGCCAGCATAGGAGGTGTTGCCATGCCGATTCACGACTGGACCCGCGTCCGCGCCAACCGTTTTCACGATTTCCATCAGGGCTGGATCGTCGCTATCCGGAATGCTCTCAACGCCGGCGGGCTGCCCCCCGGCTACTTCGCCCTGGTCGAGCAGAAGACCGGTGGCCCCGAGCCGGACGTCGTTACCCTCGATCTTTCCTCGCCGGTCCGGAACAAGGAGCCGCCTGGACTGGCCGTCGCGGTCACCCCGCCGAGAGCCAGGATCATCACCCGCAGCGAAGCCGCCGGCTACGCCCGGAAAGCGAACCGGATTACCGTGCGTCATCCCGATGGCGACGTAGTGGCGGTCATCTAGATCGTCTCACCTGGGAATAAGGATAGCCGGCACGCCGTGCGCGAGTTCGTGCGGAAAGCGGTGGCCTTTCTCCACCACGGCATTCATCTGCTCATCGTGGACCTGTTCCCGCCCAATCCCCGGAACCCGCAAGGGATTCACAAGGTGATCTGGGACCGTATCCGCGACGAACCGTTCGAGCTGCCGCCGGACAAGCCGCTCACTCTTGTCGCCTATGCGGACGGGACGGATCTCGTCGCCTACGTCGAGCCGGTTGCGGTCGGCGACGTCCTCCCGGACATGCCGATCTTCCTCACGCCGAACTATTACGTTCCCTGTCCCCTCGAAGCAACCTACCAGGCCACCTGGAGTCTCTTCCCCGCGGTGCTCAAGGGGCCACTGGAAGGGCAGGCGCCGCCGGCAGACGGATCCGCTTGAGCTAAAACGAAGATCGTGGATCGCGGAGATAGCTCTCCGTTCTACGGCTTGCTTTCCTTCCGGCGCTTCAGTTCCTGTTCCGACACCGGCGGAACCTGCTGCACGATGCCGCCTTGTCCCACGAGCTTCTCAATATCGTCGAGTTCCGACGGCAGAAAATCCGTGAAGTTCTCCACGCCTGTGTCGGTCACGACCACGACATCCTCGTAGCGCATATAAATGCGTTCTTCCGGGACGCGCAGTTGCGGGTCGATGGAGAAGACATGGCCGGGCCGGAGCGGACCCCAGCTATAGCCGCCGTCATCATGCACGGCCATGCCGACCGGATGCGAGAAAACGCCGCCGCCGCGCTCCACCAGAGTGCGCGCCGCTTTTTCATAAATGGGCTTGGAAAACTTGGTTCGTTGGAACACCGGCTCCATCGCTTGCTTCGCTTCCTGCATGATTTGGCGGGTCTCCACGCCGGGACGAATGCGCTTCATAATGGCGTTCCGATATTCCAGGATGAATTGCAGCAGCTCGCGTTGCTCAGGGCTGAACTTGCCGTTGACCGGCCACATGCGGGCGATGTCGCTGACGTAGTAGCCGTAGTCCGGCGCGTAATCCATCAGTACCAGGTCGCCGTCCTTGAGTTCACCCAGGTTGCGATAGTAGTGCATGTTCCAGATATTCGCCGTGCCGGCCCCGACGATGGAGCGGTAGCCATCCAGGCGGGCGCCGTTGACGAGGAACACATAGCGCGCGGCGGCATCGAGCTGATACTCGAAGATGCCGGGTTTGGTGCTCTTCATCGCTTCGAGGATTCCCAGGCCGGCAAGCTGCGAGGCCCGGCGAATCAAGGCGATCTCGCGCGGACTCTTCACGGCGCGCAACCCATCGAGAATCGGCGTCAAGTCCTTCACCTCGGCGTGCGGAAAACGCTGGCGGAGAATCTGCGTGAAGTTTTCTTCCCTCGACCCGCGCCCATCCCAATAGTCTGCCTTGATGCTGTTGTTCGCGCTGCGCAACTCGACGCGGCTTTGCGCGGTCCCTTCGGCGGGTGAAAACAGCGTGTACAGGACCGCTGCTTCTTTGAGCTGCGGCAACCGATCTTCCTTCATCCCCTGGGTGCTCAGCACCTCGTCGACGCCGGTCAGTTTCTTCACGAGCTCGCCATCGTCGGCGGAAAGGATTCGGCCTTCAGCGCTTTCCAGCCGCCAATCGCGCGGGGGCAGGTACAGTGTTACCTTGCGCGACTTGCCGTCCAGCACCAAGTAGGCGTGGGGAGTTTCAATACCGCAGAGATAGTAGAATTCGTTGTTCTGCCTCGGAAAAACGAAGCCATTGACCTTCGGCATGCCCTGCACCATCGCAGCGGCACGATCGCCGATGCGTTCAAAGATTCTCTCCCACCGCGCCCTGAATTCTTCCGGCGGAAAATGGGGTTGATAATACACCGCACTCTGCCCGTACAGCAGCGCCGGGCAAACCAAACACACGGCCAGAGATAACCAACGTATCACTCCAGCAAGAAAGGTCGTCTGGTAGGACGGGTCTCCAGACCCGTCCGGACGGCTCTGGAGAGCCGTCCTACGTGACCAACTTCCTTGCCGGGGGAATAACTTGTTCATCGCCCTCACCGTTTGTTGAAGCTCGCTTGCATCAGAATCCAGGTGTTCGGATCGAGGACGACCGCGGCAGGCTCCGTATCGGCGGCGATCTCGAACCGCTGCTGGAGCTGCGTCATCTCGACCTTCACCAGCCGCGCCGCCGCGGTCCCGTCCTGCGCGATGCTGAGTTCCAGCGGCAGCCGATACGCCTCGCCGGGCTGCGTCTGGGCCAGCTCGACGTCGATCCGCTTGGCCGCGGCATCGTAGCGCCAGGTTCCCTCGAGGACCGGCGAGCCGGCGCGGTGGAGCCACTGGCGGAAGAACCAGGATAGCTCCTGCCCCGAATTCTCCTCCATGACGCGCCGCAGATCGTCGCTGGAGGCGTTGCCGTCCCGGTAGCGCTGGTAATAGTCGCGGATGCCGGCCCAGAACTTGTCGGTGCCGATTTGACCGCGGAGCATGTGCAAGGTCCAGCCGCCCTTTTGGTAGACGAGTTGGTTGAGCACCCGCCGTGTATCGGAGAGGTTCTTGTGGAGCACACCGAGGCCTGCGTTGCGCTTCTCGGTGGCGAGCACTGTATTGCGGCTGCGTTTCAGGCCGGCTACAAACGCCTCTCGTCCGTCGTAGTGCTCGGTGAAGAGCAGCGCAAAGTAGGTCGCAAATCCTTCGCTCAGCCAAACGTCGTCCCAATCTTTCTCGGTGACGGAATCGCCGAACCATTGGTGAGCGATTTCGTGAGCCACCAGGCTCGTGGTGGGCCGGCCAGAGAGAGAGTTTTCGCCATAGAAGATCGCGCTGGCGTGTTCCATGCCGCCGTTCAGACCCACGGCCTGGATGTTGGCGAGTTTTTCGTAGGGGTAGGGACCGATGTACGCGCCATAGAATTCGATTGCCTTGCGGGCGGGTCCTTCCAGAGCGCGGACGCCGGCGTCGCGGTCCTGGGGGAACACCCAGGTCTGGAGCGGGATGCCCTGGACCTGCCCAGCGTGGTGCACCGTGAACTGAGCGACACCAAGGGCGTTCAGCCAGGAGGCGATCGGCACCGACTGCTTCCAGTGCGTGCGCCGCTGGCCGTCTCCCAGGTCGGTCGTCTCCTGAAGCAGGCCGTTGGCGATCACCTGGTACCGTGACGGCGCGGTGACGAGGAACTCGCTGGTTGCCTTGTCGTACGGGTGATCGATTAGCGGCAGCCACTGGCGTGCCTTGTCGGGCCAGTTCGTGCTGAAAAACGTTCGCTCGCCATGCTTGTTCGGCCCAATCCGCAACCCACTTGCGGGCACGCCGTGATAACGCACGGTAAATTGCCGGCGTTCCCCGGCCATTGCTGGCGGATCGAGCGTGATCCGGAGACGGTCGTCCTCATGCACGTATGGTGCCGGGACGGCGCCCGCGGTCACAGCCGACACGGTCATGCCTTTGCCTTGCGCGGCCGACGCCAGGTCTAGCACGAACTCCGCCAAGCCATTGTGGACGAAGCGCACCTCGGCCGTTGTTTCGCCGGCGATCTCGTCGCTGTCGTCGCGGAGGGTCAGGCGGAAGGTATAGTGCAGCGCATCGACACCGGGCTGGCGCGGATAGGTGTCGGCGGCGACGGGCGGTGCAGTCAGCCCCAGGGCCAGGAGCACGAGCGAGACGAACCCGATTAGCAGGTGGTTCATGAGATCCTCGGGCAAGTCAACCGATCGCCCTCATGATTCATTGTGTTGTGTTGCCCCCCGGGGGGCCCGGCAACGAAATCGCCGGCAACGCAATGCAACACAACGCAACGCAACGCAACGCAATGCATGATGACCGCTGTTCGGGCCATCGACTCCCACTGGAGTGGCCTGAGCATAGCGTCCGGGGGAGCCGACGGCAACGATTTGTCGCTTGCGTTTGCCGACGGATT
>JBGQLF010000022.1:0-19282 GCA_041499985.1 Gemmataceae bacterium | reverse complement strand
GGGACCGCAACGGACGCTTCTCTGGACCCGTGCCCCGTCCGAGTCCTCTTGGTCGAGGATGACGAGGAGGACTACCTCCTGACTCGTGACCTGCTCGCGGAGATCGGCAAGCGGCGTTTCGCCCTCGATTGGGTAGAGACGTTCGAGGACGCCGAGCACCTGATGGCCCGGCAAGATTACGACGTTTACCTGGTCGATTACCGCCTCGGCGAGCATAACGGCCTCCAACTTTTGAGCGAGGCCGACCGGCGGGGTGTGCCCATCATCTTGTTGACCGGGCTGGATGATTGGGACGTGGACGTCCAAGCGGCGAAGGCGGGTGTGGCGGATTACTTGGTCAAGGGCAAGATCAATGCCCCGCTGCTGGAGCGATCCATCCGCTACGCCATCGAGCGGAAGCGGGCCGAGAAAGCCCTTCAGGAAGCCGACCGCCGCAAGGACGAATTCTTGGCCATGCTGGCCCACGAACTTCGCAACCCGCTCGTCCCGGTGCGGAATGGCCTGCACCTCCTCAACAGGCCGGGAGTCAGCGCTGCCACCGTCCGACAGGTGAAGGAGATGATGGAGCATCAAGTCCAGCATCTCGTCCGGCTGGTGGATGACCTCCTCGACGTGTCCCGCATCATGCGGGGCAAGATCGAACTTTGCAAGGAACAGGTGGATCTCGCCACCGTGGTTCACCGGGCCATCGAGACGGCCCAGCCCACCATCGATGCTCAAGGCCAGGAACTCAGTGTCGCGCTGCCTAGCTGCCCAGTCCTGCTCGAAGCGGACACGATCCGGCTGGCGCAGGTCATCACCAACTTACTCCTGAACGCCGCCAAGTACACGGGAAAAGCGGGCCGTATCTGGCTGACCGCCGAGCGGGACGGCCGTGGCGCCGTGCTGATCCGTGTGAAGGACACGGGCATCGGCATCGACTCGGAATCTCTTCCCCGTGTCTTTGACCTGTTCATGCAGGCGGATCGCTCCCTGGCCCGCTGCCAGGGCGGGCTGGGGATCGGCCTAACGCTGGTGAAGCGGTTAGTGGAGCTGCACGGCGGCAGTGTCACTGCCTTCAGCCCTGGCCTCGGTCAAGGCAGCGAGTTCGTCCTCCGGCTCCCCGCCTTGGCGGAAAGCCGTCTCGATGCTGACCAAGGGTACGACGGGGAAGTATCTGGGAGGGGCAATTTGTCCCGCCGAGTCCTCATAGTCGATGATAACGTGGGCGCCGCCGAGAGCACGGCGATGCTCTTGCGGATGTCGGGCCATCAGGTTCAGACCGTTTATGATGGCGCATCCGTCCTCGAAGTGGCGCTGGACTTCCGCCCGGAGGTCGTCCTGCTCGACATTGGCTTGCCGGTCCTGACCGGCTACGAAGTCGCCAAGCAGTTGCGGGCCCAGCCGGAGTTCGAGGGGTTGGTGCTGGCGGCGATGACTGGTTACGGCCAGGACGAGGACCGCCAGCGTTCCAAGGAGGCCGGGTTCGACTCCCACCTGACGAAGCCGGTTGACCCGAACATCCTGGAAGCCTTCGTCGCCTCCCCGCACTCCTTCGCGCTGGCGTGGCTCTCCCTGTAAGAACGGCGACCCACCTACCTCACTCTCTGAGATCAACCCACCAAACAACAAGAAAACCTAAGGCGAAGCGGGTTGATCTTAGAGAATGGGCCAATTTAGGACACTACCCCTGGTGGGGCTGGTTTCCCTCCCACATCTACGCCACTACCCCAGGCGAACAGCATTGATCCTCTGTCCTCGGACGACGGCCCTTGGAACGGCATGGAATTCCGAGAGCCTTTTGAACCGGTATGCCGCCGGGCCGGTCTATATGGCTAGGCCCGGGAGGGAACAAACAGGTGCGGCGCTCGGCAGAAGCGATTTATCAGGAGCTGTTGGCCCTGCGTTGCCGGCGCGGCGAGAAGGCCGCCCTGGAGGAACTGGTCCGTACCTGGGAAAAACGGCTGCTCTACTTCATCTGCCGACTGGTGGACGAGGAGCAAGACGCCTGGGACGTCTTGCAGCAGACCTGGCTCCGCGTCCTGTCCGGCATCGGGGCGCTGCGCGAGCCGCAGAGCCTGGGTCCCTGGCTGTACCGTGTTGCCCGCCACGCCGCCTTCAATCACGGCCAGGTCCGGGCGACCTACCGTCGGTTCCTCAAGGACTACGAGGCGACGGCGCCGACCGACGAGGCCACCGACCGGCAGGACTTCGTGAACGCCGAACAGCTCCACCGCGGACTCGTGCAGCTGCCCGTGCCACAGCGCGAAGTGCTGACCCTTTTCTTTCTGGAGAATTTTTCCATCGACGCGATCGCGCAGATCCTGGACGTCCCCGCGGGGACCGTCAAATCCCGGCTGCACCACGCCAAGAAGGCGCTGCGCGCTCTGCTGGGGAAGGAGGAGTGAGCCGTGCCCTTCGACCCGATGCTGCGCGATCGGTTGTGTGAACTGGAACCCCAAAACCCGCTCCTGCGGGAGCGCTACGCCAAGGAGTTGCAAGCCATGTTGGAAAAGAAACTGTCAGTGCCGATGAAAGTGTTCCTGGGTCTCGTGACCGTTGCCGCCGTCGCCCAAGCGATCTTCCTGGGCACGCACGCACTGATCCACGACAAATTGCCGCCCTTGGCCCGTGCGGGCCTAGTGGGCGGGGTGGTCTTCTCCCTGGCCTGGGCTGGCCTGACCGTGTGGACCCTGCGCCGGGGCAGCTGGCAGCTGCGGACGGCACCGGCAGCAATGGCGGTCCTCTCCTGGATCTTTGCCGTCCTGCTCGAGACCTGCTTCCTGCTCCTGGCGCCCCAGTTCCCCGACCACTTCCATGCACTGCTGGCTCTCTTCTGCGGGCTCGTCATCCTGATCGGGGCGGGCGTGACGATGGTTTGCACCCGCGTCCAGCAGGCAGAATTGCGGACGCAGGAGTCCCTGCTGCGCTTGGAATACCGCCTGGCCGAGCTCTCGGAAACCGGGGAGAAAGCCCCGTAACGTCCACCGCCCAAGCTTCCGCACCCTTGTACGGGGAGAGGACCATGAGCCGTTATACGGGGAAGATTACGGAAAGTATATTCTTGCACGAATCTGGTGGGCACCCTGAATGCCCAATTGTTCTCGCCCGTATGAACAAGGAGAAAGCCATGCCCTGTCAACTAACCTGTCGGGTCCGCGGCGGTCCCCTCTTCCTGCTGGCGGCTCTCGTACTGCCGTCCTTTCTTCTGTCGGCCCCCGGTCTGGCGGGAGACGACGCGACGGCGCGGAAATCCCTCGCCGACAAGCAGCGCGCGCTCTTCGACCGGGTTCAGGTGTCGGGGGCCTGGAAGATCACCAAGGGCGATCCTCGCGTTGTGGTCGGAGTCATCGACAATGGCTTTGACTTTTTCCACCCCGACCTCAAAGGGCAGGTGGAGCCCGGTTACTATTACTCCGGTGGCTATCACCCCGAGGGGTACATGAACCTTGCCCACGGCACCTTGGTGGCCAGCCTGATCATCGCGCGCGGCCAGGGCAACGATTCCATGTCCGGCCTGGCCCCGCGCTGTAAGGTGCTGACGGCTTGCCAGGGTACGCTGAATCACAAGCTGCTCAAATTGCAGAACGATTTCTTCCGCGAGCACTCCAAGGCGACGATGAAGGACTTTCAAAAGGAGTTCCTCAAGCCCTGGAACGTTCTTCCAGTCGGCCTGTGGGCCATGGACTGGGCAACCTATCAGATGACAGGCGCGGCCGAGGCCATTCGCTATCTCACGGATCGGGGGGTCCGCGTCATCAACATCAGCGGCCTCCTGAGACGCAGCCTGTGTCCGAGCAAGCAGGTGTGGGACAAAGTCGAGGAGGCCTTTGCATATGCCGCCAGCAAAAACGTGGTCATCGTCATGAGCGCCGGAAATGACGGAGCACGCACGGAAGACTATCCGGGGGACGCCAGGACGGTGATTGTCGCGGGAGCAACCCTGCTCGACGATAAGCGCTGGGAAACGGAGGTGGAGCTGCGCGGCCTGAAGATCCGGCAGGGGTCCAATTTCGGCAAGCGGCTGACGTGCATGGCGCCGGTGCAGAACCTCCTGGTTTGTGTCCCTCATGAGGAGCGCATGTACCGCATGGAGGATGGCCCCTACGGCGCGACGAAGGAGGAATTCAAGGGTGTCCACGATGTTCTGAGAATCGGCGCGACCTCGAGCGCCGCGCCGATCGTCTCCGCGCTGGCAGCCCTGGTCTTCTCCGCTCGCCCCGGTCTGGATGCCTCGACGATGGTGGAGCTGATCAAGGAGGGCTGCGATGATCTCGGGGACCCTGGCTTTGACGTTCACACGGGGCATGGCCGCGTCAACTTCGCCAGGACGCTTCAATTGGCGCTTCAGCACGACAAAAAGTAGCTGTGGGTCTGGTCCGGGCCAGGGCCTGGTTATTACATCGGCAAGAAAGAGGCGCACATCACCAAGGTGACTCACCCGTTTTCCAGCACCCACTGCGTGGCGTAGTGGGCCAGCTTCGTGCCATCGCTCAGGTCCAGTTTCTGACGGATCCGGTCGCGGTAGGTCTCGACCGTCTTGACGCTCAGGTGCAGTCGTTCGGCGATCTCCGCGGTCTTCACGCCCTGGCCGATCAGACGGAAGACCTCCAGCTCGCGATCGGCCAGCACGTCGAGCGGCGCGCGCGTGCCTTCTTCTAGGCCCCCGCCGACGGCGCGATGCAACATCTTCTCGGCCATCGCCTCACTCAAGTACACCTTCCCGTCCAGCACCCGCCGGATGGCTTCGACGATCTTGTCCGTGGCCTGATCCTTGTTGATGTAACCCAGCGCCCCGGCCCGGAGCGCCCGCTCGGCGAAGAGCGACTCGCTGTGCATCGACCAGACCAGCATGCGGACGCTGTCGTTGCGGTCCTTGATCCGCTTGATCAGGTCGATCCCGCTACCGGTCTTGAGGGAGATATCGACGACAGCCACATCCGGCCGCGTTTCGGCGACTAGGCGCAGGGCTTCGGTCATGTCGGCGGCTTCGCCGCAGACTTCCAGGTCGGGTTGCCGGCCGATCCGCAAGGCCAGCGCCTCGCGCACGGCCGGGTGGTCATCGACGATGAGGATCCTGACTCGTTTCTTGGTCTGGTTCCGTTTCATGGGTTCTTCCTCCCCAAAGCACACGTTACCAGGGTGCCGGTTGGTTCGGCCGGCTGAATGGTCAGCGTAGCGCCAAGGATCGCAGCACGGTTCCGCATGATGCGTAAGCCCAGGCCGCCCTGGTTCTCGGCTGGCTGGGCGGGCATGCCGATGCCGTCGTCTTGCACACTCAGGAACAGAAGGTGATTCGACTTCAGGAAAATGCGGATGTTCCTGGGCCGGGCATGCTTGACAGCGTTGTGGACCGCTTCCTGGGCGATGAGATAGACGTGCGTCGCGGTAAGGTTGTCCGCGACGGAGACCGGCTCGGGGCAGTCAAACGTGCAGGTCGCCTTCCCCTCCTGCTGGATACGCTGGGCCAGGTCGGACAGCGCGGCCATGAGTCCCTCGATATCCACCGCAACGGGAAGCAGCCCCCGCATGATGGTCCGAAGCTCTCGCTGGCTGCGCTGCAATCCCTGGACCATCCGCTCGACCAGCTTCGACCCATTCGAGGGATTCGTCCGCAGAGTCTCGGCCAGGTCGCCAGCCAGTAGGTTGAGGGCGGTCAGCTCTTGGCCCACGCTGTCGTGCAAGTCCTGGCCGATGCGCCGCTGCTCCAGGGATGCGATTTCCACTACCTCGCGTTCCAGTGCCTTTCGCCGGGTGATGTCGCGAAGAATGCCCGTAAAGAGCTTCAAATGATTCACTGCGCTGACCGCCAAGTCTACCGGGAACGTGGAGCCGTCTTTGCGTTGGGCCACGACCTCCCGGCCGATGCCAATGATCTTCTTCACTCCCGTCTTGTCGTAGTTTGTCAGGTAGCGGTCATGCGCTTCCCTATAAGGGGACGGCATAAGAATCTTGACGTTCTGGCCGATCATCTCGGCAGCGGTGTAACCGAACATCCGCTCGGTGGCCGTGTTCACCGACTGGATGATCCCCGTCGCGTTGATGGTAATGATGGCATCGGCGGCTGTGTGGAGAACCGCCGCCAATTGTTCCTGGCTTTTCCGCAGGGCGGCCGTGCGCTGCTCGATCTCATACTCCAGATGGGCATGGGCGCGTTTTTGCTCGGTAATGTCCCGCTCGGTCTTGGCGATGGCAACGGGCCGACCCGTCTCATCCTTGAGCGCAGTGGCGGTCACCCAAACGTCGAGGATACGCCCCCCCTTGGTTCTGCGCTGGGCTTCCCAGGAATCGACTCGTTCGCCCCGGCGTAGCCGTTCCCAATGCAAGCGAACGTCTGTGCGCAACTCCTCGGGAATCATATGATCGACATTCATCTGGAGCGCCTCGGCCTCGCTGTAACCGGTCATCTGCTCGGCGCCGCGGTTCCAGGCGGTGATTTTCCCATCAAAGTCGTGAATGGTGACAGCATCGTTCGAATCCAGCAGGACGGCGGCCAACCGCCGCGCCTGCTCATCGGCTCGCCTGACCAGAGTCACATCGGTAAACGTGAGGATCACCCCTTCGATGCGATTGTCCAACGTCCGGTAAGGAGTGATCCGCCGGTTCCACCAACAGCCATCCGGAGTTTGCACCTGCTTCTCTTGCGGCGACAAGTTTTGGAGCACCTGCTCGACATCTTGTTGGAGGGTGCTGTCGGGGAATTTGGGCGTGATGTCGCTGATGGGGCGATCGAGGTCCGTGGCAATCAAGTTGAATAGCCGCGTGGCGGCCGGCGTGTACCGTTTGATTCGGAAGTGGTTGTCGAGAAAGATAATTGCCACTTCGGTGCAATTGAGCAAGTTGGCCATGTCGTTGTTGGCCGACTCCAGCTCCTCGACCTTGTCCTGGAGCTGATTGTTGACCGTGCCCAGTTCCTCATTAAGCGATTGCAGTTCCTCCTTGGAGGTCTCCAGCTCCTCGTTTGCGGACTGGAGTTCCTCGTTCATGGACATGACTTCTTCATTCGAGGCCTTGAGTTCCTCGTTGGAACTTTCCAGCTCCTCGATGGTGCTTTGCAAATCTTCCTTGGTGGCCTTCAGTTCGTATTCCAGTTGCCGGACGACGGATTCTTCGGCTACGGTTTCCGGAGGACGCGGCGGCACCCGGTCTTGATCGGAATCCTGGAAGGTGACGAGCAGCAACCCGTCCGCGCCCTGCGGTCCCTGGACCGGGCGAATGGTCACGATCACGGGGTGGTAGTCGCCGTTGCGTTTCACCTGGGCGTCGGCGAGAGTGACCGGACCACTCTCGCGCACGGCTTTGTGGATGGCCGAGCGAAGATTGGTGCGTAGCCCTTCGCGGGCCAGCAGCATCAAGTCCTGGGTCGGTTCGCCCGCGGGGACAGCGAGGTAGCGATCCGTGGGACCGAAGAAGTACAGAATCTCGTATTTACGGTTGATGAGCACCGCCGGCGGCGCAAACTGGTCCAGGAGCAAGCGGTGCGTCATCTCGGCGAAACTGACGGGACGGGTTGTGCTCGGCGGCGTGGAGCGCCGCACTGGAACGAGCGGATCCGCCGCGGCGGCGATCGGCATCTCGACGCGTTCAGGCCGAGACGGGCCGATGCGCCGGTAAATGCGCCATTTCTTGGAGACCGGCTCGAACAAGTCGATGTCCCGGCCAATCGTCTCCGACGGGCCCAGGAACAGGAAGCCTCCTTCGTGGAGGGAGAAGTGCAGCAGCGCGATGACCTTTTTCTGGACCTCCGGCTCCAGGTAGATCAGCAGGTTTCGGCAGACGATGAGATCGAGTTTGGAGAACGGCGCGTCGGTGATCAGGTTCTGGCGGGCAAAGATCACGATCTCGCGAAGTTGCTTGCTGACTTGATAGGACGCCTCGTCACGCGCGTGAAGAAGCGCCCCAGCCGCTCGGGAGAAACATCGGTGGAGATGCTCTCCGCGTAGGTGGCCTGGCGGGCTACCTCCAGGGCGTCTTCATCGACATCCGTGGCGAAGATTTGCACCTGGCACCTCTTTTGTGCCGCCGCCAGCTGCTCCAGCAGCAGCATGCCCAGCGCATAGGCTTCCTCGCCGGTGGCGCAGCCCGCACTCCAGACTCGCAACCGCGCGTCGGGCTCCTTGGCGCGGACGAGGGGGACTAGCACCTCGGTTTCCAGGGCCTGGAACGCCTCGGGGTCGCGGAAGAAGTTGGTCACGCTGATCAGCAGGTCCCGGAAAAGCTGCTTGACTTCGTCGGGGTGCTCGCGCAAAAAGGCAAGGTAGTCGGCGATCTGGTTGACATGGCTCAGGCTCATGCGCCGCTCGATCCGGCGGGTGAGCATCTTCTTGCGGTAACAGCGGAAATCAAACTTCGTGCGCGCGCGCAAGAGCGCTAATACCTGGTTCAGATAGTCCGGAGCTTCCATCCCTTCCACAACGGTTTTGGCCCCGTTGACGTAGTAGTGCTGGATGTACTTGATCAGCGCCTCGGGCATCTGCTCGACGGGCAGGACATAGTCTGCCAGGCCGGTGGCGACGGCGCTCTCTGGCATCCGGGCATACTCGGCCGTGTTCGGGTCTTGCACCATGGCCATGCCGTCCGCGGCCTTGACCGCCTTCAGCCCCAGCGACCCGTGCGAACCGGTTCCGGACAGGATGATGCAGATGGCCTTTTCTTGCTGGTCTTCAGCGAGCGAGCGCAGGAAAAGATCGAAGGAGGTCTGCAAGCCACGCCGTTCCACCGGCCCAGTCAGACGGAGGACCCCGCCCGAGATAGTCATGTACTTGTTGGGCGGAATGATGTAGACGCGGTTGGCCTCGACGGCCATGCCTTCTGTTGCCTCGACGACCGGCATCTTCGTGTAGCGCGCCAGCAGTTCGACCATCAGGCTTTCGTGTTTGGGATCGAGATGCGGGATGAGCACAAAGGCGACACCGCTGTCGGCCGGCATGGCGGCGAAGAGTTTCTTGAAGGCGTCCAGCCCGCCGGCGGAGGCGCAGATACCGGCCACGGGCGGGCCCGGGTGAGCCGGTTGGTTCTCCCCCAGGTCAACGCGTGCTGCCGCGGTTGGTGGCGATTCTTCGGTATGATCCAGGGTCTGGATCGGTTGCGGGACCGCCTTCGTCTCCTCGGAAGCAGCCAAACGCTTTGCTTTTTTCTTCTTCGCAGCCATTGCCGCTCCCCTTGACAGGCTGACCGGATGGCCACTGAAAGCGTCCGGCCTTGGCTCCAATACGCAGTATATCCGGCCGGCCAGGGTAGAGGAGGACTGTGCCATCGGCCACCGCGCCGCGTGTCGGGGTTTCCCCCACAACTATTGTCGCCCTTCCCCCGACTGTACCGAACCGGCGACCGCAGTACCCTATGGACAAGGGAAAGAGGCCTACTGGCAACCGGCAATTGTACTCTACCAATGTCATGGAGGGGCCGGTGGCTGCCAACGACATCATGGAGGGATCGATCATGCTAGTCCTTTCTCGAAAAGTCGGCGAAAGCATCCTCATCAGCGAGTCCATTCGGGTCACCGTGGTGCAATCTGCCAAGAACGGCCGCATCCGCTTGGGGATCGACGCTCCTCCGGAGGTCAGAGTGCTCCGCGAGGAACTGACCAGGTCCTGCCTCCCCTCGTCGCCAAGCAAGAACGGCAAGGCGGAAGCACTGTCTCCTTCCACCAGCTGCCCTGAGCAACCAGGTGCAGCCAGATTTGCCCGTGCGCTAACCCCCCGGTCCCACTGCCAGGGAACGGCACCGGAGTGAGCCAGATGACGTTTGCCCCGTTCTCCCAAGAAGGGGGAGGGGCCGGGTGGCAAGTTGGCGAAAACGTTAGGCGCAAGAAAGACGATGCCTGGCGCAGCGTGTCAGGGTTTCCCCCACAAGTTCTGTTTCCCCTTCCCCGACTGTCGGATCCTGTGCGGTCTGGTTAACCTCTCGTCGTGGCTTTTCTCCAGAGAGCAGAGACAGGAGCTTCTTCATGTTCATGAAACAGACCCTGCTGATTGCCGATGGCGATGCCGAGTTGTGCTATCTCTACCGGCGGTTCTTCACGGAACGTGGCTACGAAGTGAAAACTTCCTCGGATGGTCTGGACTGTCTGGAGAAGCTGCGCCGGGTGGAGCCAGCGGTACTTGTGCTGGACCTGGAGCTTCGCTGGGGTGGAGGTGATGGCGTGCTCGCCTGGCTGCGCGAGCAAAGTCCCGCGCCGGGGATGCCCGTCGTACTGACGGCCACGGCTGGCAACCCACTGGATATGGCCGAATTCAAAGACCCGCCCGTCGTGGACTACCTGCCCAAGCCCTTCGCGCTGACCGCTCTGCTGGAGAGTATACGCTCTACCGTCGCCAACAAGGGACGAAGGGAGCCGTCAAACCTGGATCGTGTTCCTGGCTACCCGGGGCTTCTTGTCGAATGAGGAAGGGGGTACCGTCCATGGTCCAGTCCGTCGCGCCCCTGATCCGGCCCACCCGTGAACACCCCAACGAGGAAAAGGACGCTCCCCAGGCAACCGCCCCGCTCCACGGGGACGATGCTCGTCACCGCTTACGGCGGCAGCCACCTGGACGAGGAAGCACGAGCGGCCGGTGCCCGGCACGTCCGTACCAGGCCGGCTGGTTTTCGACGGTTGCTCGCCCTGGTCGAAAAGGCCCTGGTACCGAACAACTGAGGCAGGCACGGGGCAGTATCCCGCTCGACCAGCAAGGGAATCGGGGGAGTTGCAAGGCAGTTTTGACATCCGGGCCAACCCACGCGACTTGCAACTTCGCCACTTGAAAAACCGCGAAGCGATAAGACCAAACGAACCTACAAGGAGGGAATGAGTCATGTTGGTCCTCACACGACGTATCGGCGAAGAAATCGTGATCGCTGGCAACATTCGCGTGACGGTCGTGGCGGTCAACGGCCAGAAAGTCCGCCTCGGCATCACGGCACCCTCCTCCGTCCCCGTGGCACGACTAGAACTGCTCGCTGGGTACACCGGAGGTGCAGCAGCGCCAAGGACCGGGAGAAGCTGGGAGAACCAGTGGAGACTGAGCGCATCTGCTGAGGCGGCGCCATGAACCGCGAAGTTGACACTCAGACAATCGACCTGCTGACTCCGGAGACGCTTGCCCAGCTTGAAAACCATGTTCAGTACCGGTTGGGCGGGCAGGTCCACGACTTCCGCTTGAGGGTCCGCAACGGCGGGCTGATCTTGGTGGGCCGCGCTGCCATGCCCCAGCGGGGACGACTGTCCCTCTGCGGCCACCCTGTGCCGGAAGGGGTGGAGGTTGTGGTTACCGACACCGGGGGCGGCATCGCTCCCGAGAACTTGAGCCGAGTTATGGAGCCGTCATACTCCGCCAAGGCGCGGGGCCTGGGACTGGGGCTCGCCCTGGCCAAGGCCATCGTCGAGAAGCACAAAGGCAACCTCCGCGCGGCCAGCCAACCGGGTCAGGGCAGCACCTTTACCGTCCGGCTGATGGCGGAAGCCGTTACGAAGAAGGAGAACGACGCATGATGAACCAGGAAGGTCCCTCGATCCTGGTCGTGGATGACGACGTGGACAACTGCCGCAACCTGGCGGACATCCTGGCCGACTTGGGCTACCGGGTCGATACGGCCCCCGATGGGCAAACTGCCCTGCAATTGGTGCGGCGGCAGCGCTACGACCTCGCCCTGCTGGACCTGATGATGCCCGGCATGGATGGCGCAGCGCTGTACGAAGAGATGAAGAAGATCCGGGCGGGAACAGTGGCCGTGGTCGTCACCGCCTACCCCAACAGTCCGCGGGCGGAAGCGGCCCTGGCGGCGGGGACCTGGAAGGTCTTCCCCAAGCCGGTGGACTTTCCCGGACTGCTCGCCCTCGTGGAAGAGGCGATGGGCCAGCCGTTACTGCTGGTGGTCGATGACGATCGCGACTTGTGTCTGAACCTGTGGGATCTGCTGCGCGAGCGTGGCTACCGGGTCTGCCTGGCCCACGATGTCCGGACCGCAACCCAGCGCCTCCAGGGCGACGCCTACCAGGCGATCGTGCTCGACTGGAAGCTGCCCGACGGCGACGGCACTGTAGTGCTCCAAGCGGCCCGGGAGACCAACCCCCAGGCCCAAGTCGTCGTTGTCACCGGCTACCGCGACGAGCTCCAGGAGCGCTTGCAGCAAGTGCTGGCGGAAGGCGCCCGGGCCGTCTTGCCGAAACCGCTGGATGTTCCCGAGTTGTTGACCACACTGGGGAGCTTGGAGGGAGTCAGCAACGCCAGCAAACCGTCGCGCCCGGAGGCACTGAGGTGAGGTTGCATGGAGCAGTTATCCCCTTTTCACGTCTTGGTCGTTGAGGATGACCCCGACACACGGGCCAACCTGCGGGACATCTTGGAGCTGGACGATTACCAGGTGGAAGCAGCCGGTTCGATCGCCGAGGCCCTCGGCCGGGACGACTGGTCCGCGTTCACCGCCATCATCCTGGATCGCCGACTGCCCGATGGGACCGCCGAGGAAATCTTGCCGCGGCTCAAGCAGCTAGCCCCACGGGCGGCCATCATCATCGTTACCGGTTACGCCGACTTACAGGGATCGATCGCCGCTCTGCGCCTCGGCGCCGCCGATTACCTTCTCAAGCCACTCAACCTGGAGGAGCTGCGAACCCGGCTGGGACACATCGCGGAGCGCGTCCGGGCGGAGGAGCAGATCCGCACGCTGAGCACCATCCTGGCGGAGAGTCCCAGCCCCGTGCTGCGGGTAGGCCGAGATGGTATCCTCCGCTCTGCCAACACGGCCAGCGCGCCGCTGCTGGCTCTCTGGGGCTGACAAGTCGGCCAGCCGGTGCCCGGCCCCTGGCAACACCGGGTGCAGGAGGCGCTGGCGTCCGGCCTGGGGCCCGAAGTGGAGGTCCGTTGCCGCCACCGGTCCAACTGGACCGTGATCTCTGGGACCTGGCGGGGGTCTGGCGGCAAGCCTGGGAAAACTTGGCCCTGAAGCGCCAGGGCCGCGATGCGGCCCTAAGCGAGGACACCGCCGGGGTTGACCTCCGCTGTGCCATCGACCACTTCCGTATCGAGCAAGTCTTCCGCAACCTGTTCGAGAACTCCCTGGCCGCCTGCGCCGACCCGGTCCGCATCGAGGTCTGCGGTGCCGAGGCGGAGTTGGGAGGACGGCCCGCGCTGCGCGTGGCGGTGCGGGACAACGGCCCGGGCCTGGATCCGAAGCAGCGGGAGCGGATCTTTGAGCCCTTCTTTACGACCAAGGCCAAGGGAACCGGCCTTGGCATGGCGATTGCAAAGCGAATTGTAGAGGCGCATGGCGGCGCCATCGCCATTGGCCTCGGCACCGGCCGGGGAGCGGAGGTTCAGATCACCCTGCCACGAGACAACGTATGAGCCAGGCGTTGCGGATCGCAGTTGCCGATGACGAGCCGGACCTACGGGAGTACTTCCAGAAGGTCTTGTCCCGCCTGGGCCACTGCGTGGTCGCCGTGGCTGGCACCGGGAAGGAGCTTGTGGCCCAGTGCCAGGCTACCCACCCCGACCTGGTCATCACCGACATCAAGATGCCGGATTTGGACGGAATCGAGGCCGCCCAGGCGATCTGCCGTGAGGAGGCCGTCCCGGTGATCCTCGTCTCTGCCCACCAGGACGCCCAGCTACTCAAGCGTGCGGAAGCGGACCACATCATGGGCTATTTGGTCAAGCCGGTCCGGCAGGCCGATCTGGTGCCGGCGATCGCCCAGGCCCTCCACCGCTTCGAGCAATTCCAGACGCTGCGTCAGGAGGCGGCGGGGTTACGTTAGGCGCTGGTGTTCCTGAGGCTAGTCGATGTCCTCCAGCAGGAGGAACGGAAAGTAATGGTTGACCGACGGTGTGAGGGGAATGCTTCTTCTGCTCCCTCCCCTGGATGTTGACTGGGAGCTCTGATGGCAAACTGGGAAGGGATCGCTACGAACCGTTCCCGTCGCCCTCCCACCAGGTTTACCTCTCCGCCGGGTGGCAGAAGTGTTCAGGGCGCACGCCCAGTGCCTGGGACAGTTTCTCCACCATTTTCAAGGTCGGCTCATGATGTCCCTGCTCTAGGCGGGACAGCAGCAGGGCATCAAGTCCCGCCCTCCGCGCCAGCTGGAATCGAGTCATGCCCGCCTGTTTCCGCACTTCGGTGAGCTTCAGGCCGAAATCCGTTCTGGTGATCCTTGTCGTCATGGAAGTACCCCCTCGTAACTGGTTGATGGGAAAGGTAACGCCGCCGAATCAGGATGGCGGTTGTGGCCGCGCTGCGTTTCGTCCAGGCTCTTTCCCCATGCTCCCTCCGGGCCCAGCGGGCATCGCTCGCCCTCTGGTTCGTTCTCAAGGGCCTGCTGGTACATGTCGCCGTAGATCTCCACGGCTCGCTGATAGTCCCGTTGGATTTCTCGGAGCCGTTGCCAGAGGCGCGGGAATCCCAAAGCGTTCCAGGTGCGGGCGATCGGTTCGTATTTCTGGACTAGTCTCTGATTCTCGCGAACGAACGCATGGAGGAAGGCAGCCATCTCCTGGGCGGTTGTGGTCCAGGCGAGAAGACAAGAAGCATCGAGTCGGGAATCCATCTCGTCGTTTTCGGCATCGAGGCGTGCCAAGAGTACTTGTTCGCCAGTCACCTCGTGCGATGGTGCTGCCTGGTATCCTTCGAACGTTCCTTCCCCGCTTCCCGGCAACGCCCCATCTTCCTCTACCCGAACAACGGTCACGCTGGAGCCGGCCCGCTCCCGCTTCAGACCGAGGGGAGAAGGACTGGAGTCGAGGAAAGAAGCCCGAAAGTTGGTCATGGCCATAGAGAAGCCCCCGGGACAGACCCAAACCAAGGATGATGGATCGGCTGCTTCCGTGCCGTTGAGGGAGTACTTGCCTCTTTCCCTTTGACGGGGATAGCTCCACTTGCCAATCTCCCTGGGCAAAGGCTGTGCCGAATGGAAACGGGAGTGATTTTCCGTGGCGCAGCGGGTCGTGAACCCCTTGGGATGTGCTTTGTAGGTATCAAGCTGCCTCGGTTCCGCACACCTTGGTTTTCCTCGCAACGGTTGCAGGTTGCTTTCCCGGACTTTGACCGCTCAACCCGCTTGGCCGGAACCAAGAAAACAAACGCCTCCGGTTGTGCTTGCCGCTTGGCGCGACCACTCGGCGCGCCATTTGCACAGCAGCGATCGCGGGCTTTCCACAGAGCACAAGGAAAGAGAAGGTCATGAAGGAGGACCGACCATGTCGGCCATCGTCACGCTGAGAATCAAGAACGGGCAACTCGCGGGCAGGACTTTCGAGTTCAACAACGGCCGTCGGTGCTTGATTGGCCGGGGGGAGGACTGTGCGATCCGGCTGCCCACGGAGCCGGAATTCCAAAGCATTTCGAGGCATCATTGCCTCCTCGATATCGACCCGCCTCAGATTCGGGTACGGGACGCCGGCAGCCGCAATGGCACCATGATCAACGGCATGCAAATCGGCAGGCCCGAGACCTGGCATCTTCCGCCTGAGACGACGGCCGGGCCCTTATTCGATTACGATCTCGACGAGGGTGATGAGCTTCAAGTTGGAGGTACGGTCTTCCAGGTGAGTGTGTCTGTGCCTGAAGCGAGTGGACCGGCCTGGACGGGACAGCCGGCCGCGGAGAAAGAGTTGGCTGCCTGCGGGTGACCAAGGAGCGGCAGGGAAGAGCCGGCAAACTCATGTTCATTGAATCACACAGACCCCACGGGGCCTTGTTTCGGGGGCGACAACGCCGAGGAGAGGAAGTTTATGACAACAGCCATGGGCATCTTTGAAATCGAAACCGCTGGTCGTACAATCATCATCACACCGCGAACTGATCTGGAAGAGCTCGAATACCAGGAGATCGAGGCGGGGGCGGCGGAAATTCTCAGCCTCCTCCAGCAGCCGCCTGTCAAGAATATCCTCTTCGACTTCCACCGAACGGATACCTACGGCTCAACGGCGCTCGGTTTTTTTGTGAAAGTATGGAAACGCCTGAGGAGTGGCCATGGGCAGATGGCCTTCTGCAACGTTTCGGATCATGAGATGGAGATCCTCAGGATTACCAAGCTGGACAAGGTATGGCGGATCTGCTCGTCTCGACAGGAAGCACTACAGGCCCTGGAAACTTGACTCCCAGGAGCTCAAGACCCAGCAATCCTTTGACGTCAAGCTGGCCGGATCAGGATAGCCGTAAGGGTTCTACGCTCGATTTCAGGATTCAGCAGTTCTCCGAATGGTGGGTCGGGATTGGGCAGAGTCACAGCGATGCTATTTGGGTTCGAGGCGGCTCTTTCCTGTTTGCAAGTTGGCGTATTGGCATGGGCCATTTGGTTGCTCTTCGTTCCTGAAAGGTGTTGCCTCGGGTTGGACATTACACCGTGTGCGCGGGCTTTTCGTACATGATTACGGTCGAGCCGAGTTCGGCGGTTGGCCCAAGCCTGCTCGGGCGCGAGCCGGTGGGCCGTTTGGCCATTCCGAAACCCCTGGCCGGTGGTGAGCTCAGGGACGCAACCCTCGCGTCCCGCATCGTATACGGTGCCAGAGGGGATCTCTGTGTCACCGGAATGCGCTGGCTGGTATGGCCGCGCCAACCGCGCTCCTCACATGGATTCGACCTCTTTGGACTGATGCTATCTAGGAAACTCGACTCCTTGTGACCGGTTGAAACAGCAGAAGCAAAAGTTAGCCAGCAGGACCGAATGCCTTTCGCGAGCTGTTTACTTCTGGATCCCTTCTCGACTTGAGGACAGGAATGCGTCATGGCACTTTCCGTGGTTCGCTTGCTGTTTGTGATCGCCGGCCTCTATGATTTTCTCATCGGGCTGGCGTTTCTCTGTTTGGGACCGCAGCTGTTCGATGCCACCGGGGTACCGCAGCCGAATCATTGGGGGTATATCCAGTTTGGCTCCCTGCTGCTGGTCATCTTCGGGACCATGTTCTTCGCGGTGGCCTACGACCCGGTCGCCAATCGCAATCTCATCCCCTTCGGGATGCTGCTGAAACTCAGCTACACGGGGCTGGTCACCTATTACTGGGTCACGATGGATTGTCCCCTGCTTTTCAAACCCTTTGCTATCATCGACGCCGTGATGTTCGTGCTCTTTTTTCTGGCGTATCGCCAACGCCTGGCGCCGCCGTGATGCTCCTCCAGGGACAGGCCCATCATGAACTGGTATGTCGGTTGGGGTTTGATTCTGACCGCCTTCCTCACCGGAGCGCTTCTCGGGCTGTTCTTTTACCGTGAGGACTTCCTGGGAGGCTATGCGTCGTTCCGGCGGCGGATTCTGCGCCTGGGCCATATTGCCTTGGCGGCGCTGGGCATGATCAACATCCTCTATAGCCTTTCACCCCTGGCGTCCGAACCGTCGCTGCGGACTCGGGTCGCTTCCCTCGGCTTCCTCATCGGAGGCGTTACGATGCCCGCAGTTTGCTTTCTCACAGCGTGGCGCGTCGGTTTTCGTCACTGGTTCTTTGTCCCAGTGAGCGCCCTGGTGATCGCCGTCCTTCAAACCTTGCGGATGGGCCACCCATGAAGATTGGCTTGCTCGCCATGAGTGGGCTGCGTGCCCACGACTCCAAGCTCCTGGAACTCGGGCTCACCTTGCCCGGCGTCCTGGAGCGCGGCAAGGTCCTCAGTGCCCTGCCCAGCCTTGGCCTTCTTTACCTCGCTGCGTGCACCCCACCCGATCATGAACTGCATTACTTCGAGGCAAAAGGCGATGGCAGCGAACCGGCCGAAGTCTATGCCTGCGACCTGGTAGCCATCAACACCTTCTCGGCCCAGGTGTTCGAGGCCTACGCCGTGGCCGATCGGCTGCGCCAGGCTGGGGTCCGCGTGGCCATGGGGGGCCTGCACGTGACGGTCCAACCCGAAGAGGCGCTCGCGCACGCCGATTATGTGTTTCTCGGTGAAGGGGAGAACACCTGGCCGGCCGCGGTCAAGGCCATCGCGCACGGCAACGCACCCAGAGTTTGGAACGCTGCCGCTTTTCCGCCCATCGACATGCATTCGCTTCCCGTGCCGCGCTACGACCTGTTGGCCCAGCGCCGCTATGCCCGCTTCCCGGTGCAGACCACCCGGGGCTGTCCCTGGCGGTGCGACTTCTGCGCCTCCAACGTGATGCTCCAGGAACCGTATCGCAAACGCCTCGTCCCGGATGTGGTCCGGGACATTCAAGCCGTTTGCCAGTTGCAGAAGCGCCCCTTCATCGAGTTCGCGGATGATAACACGTTCGTCGATCATGCCTGGGGGAAAGACCTCTGCCGGGCCTTGATTCCGCTGGGGGTCAAATGGTTCACCGAGACCGACATTTCCGTGGCGGATGATCGGGAACTGCTTCAGCTGATGCGGCAGGCCCGTTGCCGGCAGGTCCTGATTGGCCTGGAGAGCCCGGACCGAAGCGCCTTGGAAGGGATCGAACTCCGAGCAAATTTCAAGTGCCGCCGAGCCGGCAGCTACCTCGAAGCAGTGCGCCGAATTCAGGCCCAAGGGATTACCGTCAACGGCTGTTTCATCCTCGGTCTGGACAGGCACACGCCGGCTATCTTTGAGCAAGTCCTCGACTTCGCCCTTCAGGTGCCCCTGTACGACGTCCAGATCACGGTGCTCACCCCCTTTCCCGGGACCCCGCTCTATGGGCGCCTTCTCCGGGAAGGCCGGATTCTTGCTCCAGGCCGTTGGGACCTCTGCACCTTGTTCGATGTGAATTATGAGCCCAAGAACATGACCGTTGATCGCCTTCGAGAGGGCGTGTACTGGCTGGCGGAGAGGCTTTACCAGGAAAACGGTCTCATGAGCAGGCGTAAACCGTTTTTCGATGAACTCTGGCGACAGCGCGAGCAGGCCGCGGATGACTTGCAGAACGGCCGAGTGGCATAAATAGGTTGCTGCTGCATCAAGAACAGCGATGACCTGGACCGCCTCGTCGCCTACGCCGCCCGCCGGCCCGCTGTCGACATCACCGGCCTGGCCACCTTTCCCGACTTCCTCGAGCGCAGCCACCCCTGAGGGAACACGGTCGTGCGAAGATCGGAGTAAACATTCTGTTTATACCGGCGCTGTTCGAGAACCGACTATAATAGATCGGCAGACTTCTTGCCCACAATTGCCACGGCGATCAGCCAGTTATGTTCCCACTGGATTCCTTGGTGAACAGTCCTTCTACGGCCCGGACTCGTTTCAGACCTCTCCACGCCCAGCAGATCCAAGTTCTTCTCCGCGGCCTCCGCCTTAGGCCACTTGCCGATACGCGATGGGAATCTCTTGCTTCTCCACGATGTGAAACTTCTCCACCAGCAGCGTTTCCAGTTCCGTCCGGTAGTTCTCCAAGTGATCCAATACCTCCGCTACCGCCGCTTGC
>JBGQLF010000021.1:0-19419 GCA_041499985.1 Gemmataceae bacterium | reverse complement strand
GACATGGCGATCGACCGGGGGCTGTCTTACGCTCCTTATGCCGACCTGATTTGGTGTGAAACCTCCGAGCCCAACCTGGACGAGGCCCGCCGCTTTGCGGAGGCGATTCACGAACGCTTCCCCGGCAAATTGCTGGCTTACAACTGTTCGCCGTCGTTCAACTGGAAGGCCCGGCTCGACGAGGCGACGATCGTCCGCTTCCAGCGGGAACTGGGCGCGATGGGTTACAAGTTCCAGTTCGTTACGCTGGCCGGCTTCCACGTGTTGAATCTGTCCATGTTCGACTTGGCGTCGGCCTATCGTACCTCGGGCATGGCCGCCTATGCCCAGGTGCAGGAGGCCGAGTTCGTCCGTCAAGCCACGGCCGGCTATGGCGCGGTCAAGCACCAGCGGTTCGTCGGGACCGGTTACTTCGATCAGGTTGCCCAGTGCGTCGCCACCGGGAAGGCATCCACGACGGCTCTGACCGGCTCGACTGAGGAAGAGCAGTTTGTGATCGTTGGCAGCAATGGACACCATCCGGTCTAGGTGAGCGTTTTACAAATTAGTCGATCTTTTTAGAGAAAAATGAGCCCGAAGCGCTAGCGAGGGAGAGCCTTCCCTCGCTAGCGCCTCGGGCTCACTTTCCCCTCGAATCACCAGTACACGCCTTGCTCTGGTCGCTCACCAGCGGCTCATGATCGCACCGAAAAAGCTCCCGCAACTTCCGGCACGCTTTCGCCGTGCTCGAGCCGGTCTGCCAGCACCCGAAGGGCCAAGGCTTGCACCCGCGCAATCGCTTCCTCACGCGTTTGTCCATACGCCAGGACGCCCGAAAGTTCGAGCACTTCGCTGAGCCAACGTCCATCCTCTTCTTGTTCGATCTCGATTGTTAATCGCATGGTCGGCAGTTCGCCGGGTTGGGATATCGCCGCGGTGGATGTTCAGGTTTTTCACCGGACATCTCCATCGCTTCTATCCTACTCGGAGCCGGAGAGTTCCCACAACCCTTGCACTTCCCTCCGGCGTCTCCGCCAGGGTACACTGAGGGAGACAAATGCGATTCGGCGTTCCTTCCAGACGGGAGTTGCCATGTCCGAGAGTATCTTGATTCAGCTGTATCGCGGCCAGATGCGGGCGATGGCCGAGACGGTGGAAGCCTGGAAGGCCGAACATCGGGAAGCCATGATTGCTCGCGACGTGGAAGAGATGGTGCGCGCCAGCCTGGACTATCCCACCATGATGACACGCCTTTACGATTCTGCCTGGAACCGGATCCTCGCGAACGAACTGGAAGACTACCTGAAAACCGGTGAGGCGCTCCAGGACCTCCTCAGCCAGACCGTGGAATTGCTGCACAGTATCCGTGCGTTGGCTCGCAGCTTCGTCGAGGCCGGCCATCCCATTGAAAGGATGAACCAGCTGGAAGACGCCCTGGCTCGCTTAGAGAACCTGAAGCACGAAATCATTCAGTGCTGGCCGTGGTTTAGCCAGGAAGATATCGACGCCGGCCGCGCCGAGCATGCCCGCGGCGAGTGCCTGGAGCTGGATGAGGCCTTCGCGCAAATCGCAGGGGTAGACAAAGAGACCTGGCGCAAACGGGTCGAGGAACACGTGCGGTCCAAGCAGTCCTGAGGACGTCGGGGAGCCGCACGATGAGTTATCGGGTTGAAATCCGTAGCTCGGAACGCCGGCTACCAGCGCCATGTCGGACTTTAACCCGAATCGCCATCAGCTGTCACGGCGTCGGCCCATGGCCAATGTACTTTTCCAGCCAGGCGAACGCTTCCCGGTGCCACAGCCGTGAGTTTTGCGCTTTCATGATCCAGTGGTTCTCATCGGGGAAATACAGCAAGCGCGCCGGTACGCCCTTCTGTCGCAGCGTGTTGTAATACTCCAGGCCCTGCGTCACCGGCACGCGGAAGTCCCGTTCCCCGTGGATGACCAGCGTCGGCGTCTTGAAATGGGCTGCGTAGCGCTGGGCCGTCTGCCGGTCCACCTTGGCCAGGTCATCCCAGGGGAAAGCTCCCAGGGCTCGATCGCGACCGCGGACAATATCCGAAGCCATCTGGCTGTGATAACTGTAGACACCGGCGTGACAGACCAGGGCCTTGAACCGATCGGTGTGGCCGTTGAGCCAGGCCATCATGTAGCCACCATAGCTGCCACCCGCGGCGGCCATACGCTGCTTGTCGATGTACGGCTGCTTCTCGAACCAATCGGTGGCCTTCAGGATATCCAGCATCGGCTTGGCGCCGAGATCGCCGGTAATCGAATCGGTAAACGCCTGGCCGAAGCCGCTGGAGCCGTGGAAATTGACGCAGCCGACGACATAGCCCTGGGCCGCCCAGAGCTGCAAGTTCCAGCGGAAGCTGAAATCGGTGCTGATGCCGCTATGCGGCCCGCCGTGCACGACCTGGATCAGCGGCCATTTCTTCTTCGGATCGAAATCAGGCGGATAGACGATCCACATCTGCACGTCCTGCTCGTCAGCGCCTTTGAAATAAACTTCCTCGACTTTGCCGAGATGCCACTGGGCAACGAGTTCGTCATTGAAGTGGTCGATCTGGCGTGGCTCCTTCTCGCCGGGCCGGTGGGAGAAGACGGTTGGAGGCAGGTTGAAGCTGGAGCGCACGAAAACCGCGAGGCGATCTTTGCGGGCCAAGTCCATGAACCGTTCCGAGTAGCCTGTGGGGAAGCATTGTGCTCCCGTTCCCTGAAGGCCGACGAAGTATACATTCACATAGCCTTTGTCCTCGGCTTCAAAGCAGAGGCGCTGGCCGTCCGGCAGCCAGCGCGGATGAGCACAGCTGCGATCCAGATCCGTGGTCAATTCGCGCTTCGCTCCGGTAGCTCGGTCGTAGAGCATCAACCGTTGCCGATCGGCATGGAAGAACTTGATCGTCTGCCGCAGAAAGGCGAGGTTCTGGCCGTTCGGGCTGTAGACAGGATTGGTATCGTTCGCCGGATTATCCGGGGTGATATTCTTGGGTGAGGCTCCTTCCCGATCGAGCGCCAGCGTATACAGATCATAATTGTTATCAGTACCGATTTCCTTGGCCGAGTCGGCGACGAAGCAGAGTTCCTTACCATCCGGCGCTACGTCGTAGTCATTCGCCGACGGTTCATAAGGCGGCAGGCTCAGTTTCAGGCCGGCGAGAAGGTTCTTGTGCTTGCCCGTGGCCACATCCACCGCGAAGATCACGGGTCGTTTACCGTCGGCGATCCACTTGTCCCAGTAGCGGTAGACGACCTCGTCGATGACGAATGCTCTGACCTTGTTGTCCTTGAGCGCCTTATCTTTTTTGCGATAACTCGCGTCATCCGGCGTCTCGGGCCAGGTCCAGGCAATGGCATAAAGCGTCTTGCTGTCGGCGGACCACTTGAGGTGGGACGGCGCCATGGGCATCTGCGTCAGCGGTCGGGCTTCGCCGCCGTCCGGGGAGATGAGGTGAATCTGGATGTCGTCACCGCGCTTGGAGGTGAAGGCGATCTGTTTGCCATCCGGCGACCACTTGGGACCGGAGTTCTTGCCGGGGTGGAAAGTCAGTTGCCGTTGCCGTTGGCCATCGGTGGACAGCAGCCAGATCTGCGACGTACTGTCGTCCTTATCCATATCGAAGGTAGTCACTTCGACCGCGGCCCACTGACCGTCGGGCGCCAGCGAGGGCGGGCCGACGCGCTTGACTTTCCACAGGTCGGGTACCGTCAACGGACGTTTCCCAGCCGAGGGCGGGGCGGCGATGGCTTGAGGAGCCAGGAGTGCCAAGAGTGCCAGCAGGGTCAGGATACGGCTCCAACGCCGCCAACAGGAAGTAGACATGCCATGTCCTTTCTCGAGAAGCACCTTCCGAGTCACGCGCGGAACGGAGTGTGGAGTATTATCGCGAAAGATCGCGCTTCCGCAACCAGACATAGCGACCGCTCCTCTACGCCCGCAGGCTCATCGGCCTTCTTCCTTCCCCTTCGCCTCCAGTTCCTGCATCAGCTTCTGGAACTCCTCGCGCTGCCGCAGCGGGTTGAGGTCGGGATCGGTCTGCATTTTGGCGACCGGCAAGACAGCGGCGTGGCCGTCTTGGTGATGAAGGCTCGGATTTCTGGCCTCTTAAATGGTATCACCACCCATCTGAGAACAGGGGCCAAACCAGGAAACCAGGCAATCGTGACGTTTTTTTGTTGCACTTTGCAGAGGACCTCAATAAGGTCGTTACCACGATTCTGACTCTGAAGCCTCTGTTTGGAACCCGAGTTGAGGTGCTGAGGTAGTCCTGCGCACGTGCGCACGGTGTCCGTTCTCGTTCCGTGCTTGGAGGATCCTTTCATGACTCGCTTCCGCTTGCATCGGCGTGGTTTCACGCTCATCGAGTTGTTGGTCGTGATCGCCATCATCGCGGTCCTGATCGGCCTGCTACTTCCGGCCGTGCAAAAGGTGCGTGATGCGGCCGGACGCCTCAAGTGTGCCAACAACCTCAAGCAGTGGGGTCTGGCCCTCCACAACTATCACGACACGAACGGTTCCTTCCCAATCGGCTCCGACCAAAATCCCACCAGCACAACCTGGCAGAAGTACTGGCAGATTAGCTGGCTGACGCGCACCATGCCGTTCATGGAGCAGGACAACGTCTGGAAGACCGTAGTGGCCGCGGAAGACGCCGCGGACAAGTACACACCGCACACAAATCCTTGGTATAACGCGGTTTATCCCTGGTATCACTCGGGTCTTGGTTTGACGCAACCGACGTGGCAATGCCCGGCGGATTCGCGCACCCTCCAGATCACTACGGTGGATGGCTACAAGATCCAGTTTACGGCCTACCAGGGCGTCAGTGGGATCAATCATCTCGTCAGCGGCGTCGCCTTCGACAATGGCACGGGGTATGCCAAGTTCCGCGACCCTTCCCAGCAGGGGATCTTCATCCCGGTGGTCGTCTCCAGTCCGGGAAAAACCCCACTCGGAACCAAGGTCAGTGACGTCACGGATGGACTCAGTAACACCCTCATGATCGGCGAGCGCCCCCCGAGCCATGACCTGGAGTTTGGCTGGGGTTACGCAGGCTATGGGGCCAGCGGCAACGGGGACTGTGACGTCATGATGGGTGTCCGCGAAATCAACGAAGGCATTTCGACTCAAGAGGCTGACAGCTGTCCCCGAGGGCCCTACAGTTTTGGTGCGGGGAGCCTCAATAACAAGTGCGATCAGTTCCATTTCTGGAGCGTGCACTCCGGGGGAGCCAATTTCTTGAACGCCGATGGCTCGGTTCGTTTCCTCAACTACTCGATCGGGGATGCGGTCATGATGGCCCTCGCGACCAAGAGTGGCGGTGATGTCGTCACCCTCCCGTAAGAGGCTTCCCAGGGTGCCGCCGTTGTTTTCCCGACTGGCTCCGCTGTCCCTGAATGGAGAACACTCATGGGACGTCGTCTGTTTCTCGGTCTGATTCTGGGGTTTTTCCTCATGGGCCTCTTGGGTTGTGGGCAAAATGAAAGCCCGGAGGAGTCCGATGTCAAGGTGAAAGGAGGACGGATTCCCGCACCCGCGACGAAGCGGAAATAGGGTTCTGCGCCAGTTTTGCTGATCAGGGGGCAGCGGGGCGGCCGAAGCGGTCCAGCACGCGGAGACGAAAGCGTTTGAAGTTGGTCATGCCGAAGGCCCGCCACAGAATTGAGCGCAGGCCGTGGTTGAACCCCTCGGTCCTGCCGTTGCTCGAACGACTCACAAAGTAATTGGCGATCTTGTCCAGCCAGTTGGTCAAGGTCTTGCAGAACCCATCGAGCCCTTGCAACGCCAGTTTCCGGGCCTCGGCCATCCACGCTTGCAGCCGCTGCCGACCTGCCGCCGCGCTGGTGATCGTCTTATCCTCGAAAATGGTCCGCAAACTCTCCCTTTGCTCGGCCAACTGCTGCAGCAGCGGGAACCGCTGCTTCAATCCTTCCAACTCCGCACGCTCCTCCTGGGTCAAGTTCTCCCAGTTCTTCACCCACAACCAACGTGTTCCCTTCAACGCCTTCGCTGCTTCCTTGTCCAGACCGCGTTGGATCTGCCGCCGCGCGTCGGTCAGTTGCTCCTGGAAGTTCTTCATCACGTGGAAGCGATCGATGGTAACCCGGACGTCTTGGCCGAAGACCTCCGTAGCGGCGTTGGCATAGGCGTCCCACATGTCGCACGTGACTTCCTGCACCCCCGACAGCAAACCGCTCTCCTTCTTGTCGCGCAAATACTTGACAACACAGTCCTTCTCGCGGCTCTCGAGGACGTCCAGCACACGTCGGTTGCTGTGATCGATGATCACGGCCACGAACTGACGGTGCTTTTTTTGAGCGACAGTTCGTCGATACCGAGGCTGGTGATCGGTTGGAGCTTGGCAGGGGGAGTCTGCTGTCGACGTTCGACATAGTCATAGTACCAGCGGGCCAGGGTGTTCGCAGGGACCGCGAAGAACTCGGCCACGTTGGCGATGTCCGAGAAGCGAATCAAGCGAGCCGCTTGCTCGAGGAAGCGTTCGCTGGCATGAGCGCCCGGGGCGAGGGCGGCGTAGCAAGGTGTAAAAAAGATCCCACACCGTTCACAGGAGAACTGGGGAGTGCGCACGATGAGTTCGACGGCCTGTGGTCCTAGGGGAAGATCCTTGATGGGAGCGGAGTCGTGGCGGCGATGAACGCAGTCGCAGACGTGCCCGCACTGAGGACAAGCCGCGACCTCATGGATGGGGACCACGGTGAAGCAGACCGGATCGCTCGGGGTATCGCGGCGTTCGTGAACGACGCGGAACTCGGGGAGATTGAGGGCCTTGGTCCAGAAGGCCAGGCGGTCTTGCTCGCTCATGTCCACCTCCTGCTGCTACTTGCCACCTTGACTTCATACGCTTACTTTCTATCCTACCAAGTCACCCGATTCATGCCTCGATCAGCACATGTGGCGCAGAACCGCGGAAATAGCAAGACAAGCAGACATGGAGACCGAGTACCGACCGGGAACGCCTAACCCCTTGTCTCCTTGTCTCCACCAGTTCAGGGGATGAATTGCGCGTGGTACCGGGCCCGGGCGCCATCTCCAATGCGGGCAAAGTACTTGGCCAGGGCCTGGTGCGTCGGCACGTGGCGTGCGTCTTCCTCCAAAACTCCCTGGAGCAGGCGTAGCCCGTCCTGGTCCTGGCCGTTGTCGAGTAGAATTCGGCCTGCTTCGTAGCGGACAGATAAAGCGCGGGGGTCCTTGACCATCTCCGTGAAGAGTCGCTCCAGCCGCTCGATGTCGGCCTCGATTTGTTTCAGCTTGGTCTGAACTACCTTGGCCTCGTCGGTTTTTCCAGCTCGGTACAAGCACAGGACCATCTGGTAGTTGGTCTCGCGCTCGTACGGAGCGCGGACCAGCGCTTGGCGCAACCAGGCTTCGGCCTCGGCAGTCTGCCCCAGACTTAAGGCCAACTTGCCACGCTCGGTCAGAACTGGGGCGGTTTCCATTTGTTGGGGAGAGAACTGGTCGAGCACTCGGCGCGCTTCCTCCGGTCGGTTGAGCGCCTGGAGACAGCGAAAAAGCCCTAGCAGCAGGGCGGGGTTGGTCGGCTGTTGTTCTTGGACCCACTCCAAGTGCCGCAGCGCTTCCTGGGGCAAGTTGGATTGCAGCAGGGCCTCGGCAAGGCGCAGTCGAGCCTCGTTGTGCTCGGGGTTGAGTTCCACCGCCCTGCGGTAATCTTTCAGGGCCTCGGGGATCTGGCGCATATTCTCCCACACCCAGCCGCGCCAGGTCAGTACCTCTGCATCCTCCGGCTGGCGTTCCAGCAACAGTCCCAGGCAGTTCAAGGCTTTGGCCCAGTGGTATACCTGCATGTAACCCTGGGCCAGCGATTCCAGCGCCAGCGGCGCGTTGGACGGGTCGTCCTGGACGAGGGCCCAGAGCGGCCCCTCGACCTCCGCGAACTGGCCGCGCTGGGCTTGCGCCAATGCCTGTTCCAACCGGATGGCCTCGGGCGCGCCCCCGAGTTTGCGGTAGGTGGTCAACAGTCGGTCGGCCTCGCGGTAGTCCCGCGCTCGGCGTGTGGTCTGCGCCGCCAGCAAGTGGGTCTCGGTATGCGCGGGCCAAACTTCCAGACAGACCGCCAGATGTTGTCGGGCCCGGGCGAACTCGCGGCGCTCCAGGGCTCGGCGAGCGGCACGCAGGTGGTATTCGGCCCAGAGGCTTCTGCCGGTGCTGTAACCGGAGAACCCGATGATCGTCAGCAGGGTGAGAATGAAAGCGAGGCGCCATCGGCCCGTTAACCGTCGGTGAACTGGACCGCTCATGGTGGAGGCTCGTACAGAGGACGAAACCGTTTCCCGGAAAGAACAATGGGACCCATTACACTCGGTCCGGGCTGCGGTGACAAGCGACACCTGGCCACCTTCGGAGCATTCCCCCATTCCCTGAAAGACGTGACTTTTCTGTTGCCATCGTGGTGAATGACCTTGTAATCTCCTCGACATTAGGTCGCACCTCGTGCCGCCGCGGCTTACGAGCGGACTACTGTGGCACGATAAAGGGATGGCACCATGGGGATCGATAGCTCATCCGACTCCAGGAGGGCATTGCTCCACCCAAAGCGGTTAGCGCTGATCGTGTTGGGTCTGCTCGCGCTGGGCGGCCTTTTCGCGGTCTACCGAGGGCGCGCGCGTGGTCCGGCGGACCAGCCGAGGGAAGGTCCGCGCCGGACCGGTCCCCAGGACCCGCGTTTGACCTTTGCGACTCCATTCCGCAATGTCCGGCCCGAAGTGAAGTACATGGGAGATGGGGCTTGTGCCGTCTGCCATGCGGACAAGGAGGAAACCTTTCGCCAGCACCCCATGGGTCGCTCCCTGGCCCCGGTCTCCGCCGCCGCGCCCCTGGAGGACTACGGCCCGGCCGCCCACAATCCGTTTGAAACGTCTGGCTTCCGTTACCTGGTCAAACGTCGAGGCAACCTCGTCTTTCACCAGGAGACGGCACTGGACCGTCAAGGCAAGGAGGTGTCGGAAACAACCGCGGAGGTTCAGTTCGCCGTCGGCTCCGGGCAGCGCGGCCGGGCCTATCTGATCAACCGGGAGGGCTATCTCTTCGCCTCCCCGCTCACCTGGTATCCCGCCGAGGGCCTCTGGGATCTCTCCCCGGGTTACGAGCGCCGCAACCCGCACTTTGGTCGGCCCGTGACCCCAGACTGCCTGTTTTGTCACTCAAACTACGCCGACCACTTGGAGAATACGATCAACCGTTATCGCGAACCGATCTTCCGGGGCCATGCCCTCGGCTGCGAGCGCTGTCATGGACCGGGCGAGCTGCACATCAAGGAGCGTGAGGGTGGCCAACCTGTCCCCGGTGAGGTGGACTACAGCATTGTTAACCCCAAACACCTCGCCCCCGATCTGCGCGAAAGTGTCTGCCAGCAGTGTCACCTCCAGGGGCAACAGCGGGTGGCGCGCCGGGGCCTGAGCGAATTCGATTACCGGCCGGGGCTCCCCTGGCACCTGTTTGTCTCGGACTTCGTCCGCCTCGCGGAGGACCGGGAAGGCAAGAAGTTCGTCGGCACGGTGGAGCAGCTGGTCTCCAGTCGCTGCTTCCGGGAAAGCCAAGGACAAGACCAACTCGGCTGCACCTCCTGCCACGACCCCCACCAGCGCCCCGCCGCCGGCGAAGTGGCCGCCTACTACCGCCAGCGCTGCCTGGCCTGCCACCAAGACAGGGGCTGTAGCCTCCCCGTCGCCCGCCGCCTTGAGAAGCAAGACCATTGCATCACTTGCCACATGCCCCGGACCGGTTCCACCTTCAACCACACCTCCATCACCGACCATCGCATTCCTCGGCAGCCGGACGCCGCTTCCCGGCCAGCCGTGCTGCCCGACTGGCCTCGACCTGGAGAAAGGCCCCTGATCCACTTCCACCGGAACCTGACGGCCTCCGACGACGGGGAATTGGCCCGCGGGCTCGGGATCGCTTTGGTGCGTGTGGCAGATGGTCTGGCCGGACCGCAAGCCCGGCAGCTGGCGGAGAGTGCTTTCCCGCTGCTGCGGGCGGCCGTGGCCCTCGATCCGGACGACGTGCCCGCCCTTGACGCCACGGGGGATTCCTTGCTGTTCCAGGGGCGCCTCGAGGAGACACTGGAAGTGTATGAGGCCGCCCTCAAGCGGTCGCCCGATCGGGAAGTTACTCTCGTCCGCGTCGCCGACCTCGCGATGCGCTTGAACCGAGGGGAATTGTCGCGTTCTTACTGGGAGCGGGCCCTCCGCGTCAACCCCTGGCGTTGGCAATACCACCTCGGACTGGCCCGGACTCTTGCCCAACTCAAGAACTGGTCCGCGTGTGCACGGGAGTGCCGAAGGGCTCTCCAACTCCAGGCGACCCACCTGGCGACGAGGCAGTTGCTCATCACTTGCCTGGTACGATTGGGTGAACGGGACCAGGCCCGGACCGAATTGGATATCCTGGTGGGCTTGAGCAGCGCGGAGCAGGAAGATGGGCTCAAGCACTGGTTCCGCCAGATGGTTCCATGACTGCCGCCAGCACTCAGCACGGGAGGGGGCAATTTCCCTTTGCGTAGCAGCCCCCGGGCCGGGCCGCCAGGTTTCTCGCGACTTTTCCAGGCGGCTTTCGCCGTAGAAGCCTGGACGTGCGGTGACTAAACTGACCGGATCAGACTCTTCAACAGTTGTCCGGTGCTTTATCGAGGTGCCTGTGATGCGTACGAAGGCTTGGGTAACGATGGTAGTTCTGGGCGGTCTGGTCGCAATCTCGACAGCGGCGGACACCAACCGGATCGAGTATCCGCCGACCCGCCGAGCGGATCATGTCGACGATTATCATGGAACCAAAGTTGCGGACCCGTATCGCTGGTTGGAGGACGACGTCCGCAAGTCGCAAGAGGTCGCGGACTGGGTGGCTGCCCAGAATCAGGTGACGTTCGCGTATCTGAAGGCAATCCCAGAGCGGGAAGCGCTCCAACGCCGGCTCACCGAGCTGTGGAACTACGAGAAGTACTCCTCTCCCTTCAAGATCGGCGGCCGCTATTACTACACCAAGAATGATGGGCTGCAAAACCAGTCCGTGCTGTACACGATGGACACGCTCGACGGCCCGGCGCGCGTGTTGGTTGACCCGAACCAGTGGTCCAAAGACGGCACGGTTGCACTGTCCGGTTTGTCGTACAGCGACGATGGCAAGTACGTGGCCTATGGCGTGGCCGAGGCCGGCTCCGACTGGCAAACCTGGCGCGTCCTGAGCATTGCGCCCGCCAAGGTGCTCGACGACGAAGTGCGCTGGGTCAAGTACAGCGGCACTTCATGGACCAAGGACGGCAAAGGGTTTTTCTATAGCCGCTACGACGAACCCAAACCCGGAGCCGAATTTCAAAGCACCACTTTCAACCATAAAGTTTATTACCATCGCGTCGGCACGCCTCAATCTGATGACGTGCTGGTCTATCGCCGGCCGGACCATCCGGATTGGGGATTCGGTGCCCAGGTGAGCGAGGATGGCCGCTATCTGCTCCTCACGACGCACGTGGGGACGGCCCATAAGTACCGCATCACCTACAAGGACTTGGCCGAACCCTACGGCCTGCCGATCGATCTGATCGAGAACTTCGAGCACGAATACCACTTCGTGGGGAACGAGGGACCCGTCTTCTTCTTCAAGACCGACCTCGATGCTTCCCGGGGCCGGCTCATCGCCATCGACATCCGCAAGCCGGACCGGGCCAACTGGAAAGAGATCATTCCCCAGGCTCCCGAAGCGCTGACGGAACTCGATCTGGTCGGCAACCTGTTCATCGCCCATTACCTCAAGGACGCCAAGACGCAGGTCAAGATGTATACCCTGGCCGGCACCTTTGTCCGCGAAGTGGAGTTCCCCGGCATCGGCTCCGCGTTGGGCTTCACGGGCCGGCGTACCGACACGGAAACGTTCTACATGTTCTCCAGTTTCGCCACGCCTCCGAGCGTCTATCGCTATGACCTGATCACCGGCAAAAGCACGCTCTTCCGCCAGGCGCAGGTGAAATTCCAGCCCAACGACTATGAAGTCAAGCAGGTCTTCTATCGCAGCAAGGACGGCACGCGCGTGCCGATGTTCCTGGCCCACAAGAAAGGGATTCGGCTGGATGGCTCCAATCCGACTTTGCTGTATGGCTATGGCGGCTACAGCATTCCGATGACGCCGAGTTTCTCCGTCAGCCGCGTGGCGTGGATGGAGCTGGGCGGCGTCTATGCCTCGGCCAACCTGCGCGGTGGCAGCGAATACGGCGAGGAATGGCACCTGGCGGGCACCAAGCTGAAGAAGCAAAACGTCTTCGACGACTTCATCGCGGCGGCCCAGTGGCTGATCGAGAATCAGTACACCAAACCCGAGAAGCTCGCCATCCAGGGGGGCAGCAACGGTGGTTTGCTGGTCGGGGCCGCCATGACGCAGCGGCCCGACCTGTTCGGGGCCTGCTTACCCGCTGTGGGCGTCATGGACATGCTCCGCTTCCAGAAGTTCACGGCTGGTCGCTTCTGGGTCGATGATTACGGCTCGTCGGACAATCCCGAAGAGTTCAAGGCTTTGCGGGCGTATTCGCCCTATCACAATCTCAAGAAGGGCACGCGCTATCCGGCGACACTGGTGACGACGGCGGATACCGATGACCGCGTCGTGCCGGGACACAGTTTCAAGTTCGCGGCAGCGCTACAGGACGCACACACGGGGGAGACTCCGGTGCTCATTCGCATCGAGACGCGGGCGGGCCACGGGGCGGGCAAGCCGACGGCGAAGGTCATCGAGGAGATCGCCGACCAGTGGGCATTCCTGGTGAAGAACCTGCACATGACGATGGCGCCGAAGTAGAGCACGCCCATCATCTTGCATGAGCCCGACGCGCCAGCGAGGGAGGCGGTGTCCCTCGCTGGCGCGTCGGGCTTATCAGAACCAGAGCCCTCCCGGTCGATGGCGAAGCCAACGAGCAGCGGCTATAGTAATGAGAGGACGAGCCACCTGGAATCAAGCCCTTGAGCGGTCTTGACCATGAATCAAGCCGAGCGCACTGGTCCGTACCAACCGGAAGACCTGGAAGTTGCGTCCGAGCATGCGGTCCCAGCCGAGCAACCTCGACGGATCGGTCGCTACCGTGTCGTAAAGCTCCTGGGTGAGGGCGGCTTCGGGCGCGTCTACCTGGCCTCCGACGACCAGTTGGACCGGCCCGTGGCCGTCAAGGTGCCGCACCGCAGGCTGGTGGCCCGGCCCGAAGACGCCGAGCCGTATCTCCTGGAAGCCCGTACCGTGGCCAAGCTGGACCACCCCCACATCGTCCCCGTCTTCGATGTCGGCAGCACCGCGGAGTGCCCTTTCTTCTTCGTGTCGAAGTTCATCGAGGGCAGCACGCTCGCCAAGAAGATCAAGGAGGCCCGCCTACTTGCCACCGAATCGGCAGCTTTGGTGGGCACCGTAGCGGAAGCTCTCCACTACGCCCACCGCCAAGGATTGGTGCACCAGGACATCAAGCCAGGCAACATCTTGCTCGACGCCAGTGGCACGCCCTATGTCGCTGATTTCGGCCTGGCGTTGAAAGAGGAGAATATCGGCCAAGGCCCGAAGTTTGCCGGGACGCCCGCCTACATGTCGCCCGAGCAGACTCGTGGTGAGGGCCACCGGGTCGACGGTCGTTCCGACATTTTCAGTCTCGGCGTGGTCTTCTATGAACTCCTGACCGGGCGGCAGCCCTTTCGTGCCGACTCCAAGGAGGAATTGCTGGAGCAGATCACGACGTTCGAACCACGGCCGCCACGCCAGTACGACGACGGCATCCCGAAGGAACTGGAACGCATCTGTCAGAAGGCGATGGCCAAGCGCGCCGTCGATCGCTATTCCACGGCCAAAGACCTGGCTGACGACCTGCGGCATTTCTTGGCCGAGCAGACCGTTAACCCGCAGTCCGCTCCGCTTGTCAAGAGCGATGGGTCCCTCTCGCCGAAGCCGGTCGTGCAGCCTCCGTCTGCTTCGGTTGTGTCCGGTTCTTCCGGCACGCCTTCCAGCACGACGATAACTCCGATCTCCGACAGCCAGCCGATCAAGATTGTGCCGAAAGGGTTGCGCTCCTTTGACGCCCACGATGCGGACTTCTTTCTCGAACTGCTTCCGGGCCCTCATGACCGGGAAGGGCTTCCTGAGAGCATTCGTTTCTGGAAGACCCGCATCGAGGAGACAGACCCGGACAATACCTTCTCGGTGGGCCTCCTCTACGGGCCGAGCGGCTGTGGCAAGTCGTCGCTGGTCAAAGCGGGCCTGCTGCCCCGTCTGTCCGACCAGGTGTTGACCGTTTACATCGAGGCCGCCGCGGGCGAGACCGAAACGCGTCTCCTGAACGGTCTGCGGAAACGCTGTCCCGCCTTGCCCGCTAACCTGGGTTTGAAAAAGACGCTGGCCGCACTGCGTCGTGGGCAAGGCATCCCCGTTGGCAAGAAGGTGCTGATCATCCTCGACCAATTCGAGCAGTGGCTCAATGCCAAGAAGGATGAAGAAAATACGGAACTGGTGCACGCCCTGCGGCAGTGTGATGGTGGGCGCGTACAGTGCCTCGTCATGGTGCGCGACGATTTTTGGATGGCAGCGACCCGGTTCCTGCGGGATTTGGAGATCCGGCTCCTGGAAGGACACAACTCCGCTGCGGTCGATCTCTTTGATGTGGACCATGCCAAGAAGGTTCTGGCTGCGTTTGGTAGGGCCTTCAGCAAACTTCCGGAGAACACGCAGACCAAGGAACATAAGGAGTTCCTGAACCAGGCCATTCACGGTTTGGCTCAAGAAGGCAAGCTCATCTGCGTCCGCCTGGCGCTGTTTGCGGAAATGATGAAGGGCAAGACGTGGACACCAGCTTCCTTGAAACAAGTGGGCGGCACCGAAGGCGTCGGCGTGACATTCCTTGAAGAAACTTTCAGTGCCGCCACTGCTCCACCAGAACACCGCTATCACGAGAAAGCGGCCAGAGCTGTCTTGAAAGCCTTGTTGCCGGACTCCGGTACCGACATCAAAGGGCACATGCGGTCGTATGCGGAATTGCTGGCAGTGTCCGGCTATTCCAGTCATCCCAAGGATTTCGACGAGCTGATCCGCATCCTTGACAGCGAAATCCGGCTGATCACGCCGACCGATCCCGAAGGCCAGGAGACGGAAGGCGATTCGCCCTCCCCGGTCCAGTCGGGTCAGAAATACTACCAATTGACGCACGACTATCTGGTCCACTCGTTACGAGACTGGCTGACCCGCAAGCAAAAGGAGACGAGGCGAGGCCGGGCCGAACTGCTGCTGGCGGATCGTGCCGGTGTCTGGAGTGCTCGACCGGAAAATCGGCAACTGCCCTCGTTGCCTCAGTGGACCGGTATCCAGCTGCTGACGCGAAACAAGAACTGGTCCGAGCCGCAGCGAAAGATGATGCGGCAGGCGACCTGCTATCACGGCTGGCGCGGCCTGGCCTTGGCCTTGCTGCTGCTGGCGGCGACCATGGTTGGCTTGGAGATCCAGCGCCGGGTCGTGGAAGATCGCAACCAGCGCGAGGCAACCCTTCTGGTGGCTCACTTGTGCGATGCCGATGTGAGCGGGGTCCCCACCATCGTGGCGGAGCTGGCTTCCTACCGCACCTGGGCCGATCCGCTGCTGTTCGCGCGCTTGCTGGACGCCCAGTGTTCGCCGAAGGAGCGCCTGCACATCCAGCTGGCGCTGCTGCCCGTGGACCCTGAGCAGGTGAAGCCGCTTCTCGAAGCGTTGCTGCGCCCCGGAGAGCCGCCGCCGGAAGTGCTGGTCCTGCGCGAAGCGCTGCGGCCGCGGCAGGAGCAGCTCGTGGGCCAGCTCTGGGAACGGCTGGAGGATGGCCGAGAAAACCCGGAGCGGCGCTTCCGGGCTGGCTGCGCCCTGGCGTTGTATGACCCAGACAGCGCGCGCTGGGAGCGAGCGGCCACTGTGATCGTGGACCAACTGGTGGCCCAAAACGCCATCTTCCTGGGCGACTGGAGCAAGGCGCTACGGCCGGTGCGCCAGAAGCTGCTGGAGCCGCTGGGCCGAGTCTTTCGGGACAAGGACAAGCCAAGCGAGCGCAGCCTGGCGACCAACCTCCTGGCCGATTACGCGGCGGACCAACCGGCCATCCTCGCCGAGCTCGTCAAGGACGCCGACCCCAAGCAGTACCAGAAGCTGTGGCCGAAGCTCCAGGAGCACTCGGAGCGGGCCGTGGTCCTGATGAAACAAGAGCTGGCCAAGACCGCTGCGGCCGAGGCCAGCGAAGAAGATAAGAATGCGTTGGCCAAGCGGCAGGCCCAGGCCGCGGTGGCCCTGCTCCAGCTGGGGCAGGAGGAGCCGGTCTGGCCACTGCTGCAACACAGTCCGGATCCGCGGCGGCGGACATACCTGATCCACGCCCTCAGCCCCTTGGGTACCGATCCGGGGCGCCTGATCCGGCGCCTGGAAGAGGAACCGGAGGTGTCGGCGCGGCGGGCCTTGATCCGGACCCTCGGAGAGTTCCCGGCCGCCCAGCTACCCGAAGAGCTACGGGGACCGGTAGTAGAGCGGCTCTTGCGCTGGTACCGCTACGATCCCGACCCGGGCATCCACGGAGCGATCGACTGGCTGCTGCGGCACAGCAAGGAAGGGGACGTGGCGCGGCCGCTGGACTGGGGCCAGGCCGAGAGCCTGGCGCGGATCGACCAGGAGCGCGTCGGCCGGCTACCGGAGGGTCGGCGCTGGTACCTCAACGGTCAAGGGCAGACCCTGGCGATTATCCCCGGCCCGGTCGAGTTCTGGATGGGATCGCCCGAGAGCGAGCCGGGCCGGCGGGATAACGAAACGTTGCACTGGCGCCGCATCGACCGTAGCTTTGCCGTGGCCACCAAGCCGGTGACGATTCGGCAGTTCCAGGGGTTCCTCAAGGCGCACCCCGAGGTGCGCCACACCTACACCAAGCAATATAGCCCGGACCCGGACGGACCGATCATCATGGTGAGCTGGTACGACGCCGCCCAGTACTGTCGGTGGCTGAGCGAACAGGAAGGAGTGCCGGAGGAGCAGATGTGTTACCCGACGATCGCGGAGATCGAGAACAGCAAGGATGGCGTGACGCCGCTGAAGCTCCCGGCGGATTACCTGAGCCGCACGGGCTATCGACTGCCGACCGAGGCGGAGTGGGAGTACGCCTGCCGGGCGGGGGCGGAGACCAGTCGCTATTACGGAGCCGCGGACGAGTTGCTGGGGGCGTATGCCTGGTATCTGGGCAACGCCAAGAAGCGGGCCTGGCCGGTGGGGCAGAAGCGGTCCAATGACTTTGGTCTCTTTGACATGCACGGCAACGTTTGGCAGTGGTGCCAGGAGGGTTCCCGGCCGTATCAGCCAGGTGTGGGGAATAAAGCTATAGACGATATAGAAGATAAACGAGATATTGAAGATAACATAGGCCGTGTGTTGCGTGGCGGCACGTTCAACAATCATGCGTCGGTCGTGCGCTGTGCCTACCGCAATCACAATGGGCCGGCGAGCCGCTACAATTATGTGGGTTTCCGCCCGGCGAGGACTTGCCGCTGATCCTTTTTACTACTTTACAACTTTGTAGAGATTCAAATTCTCTTTTAACTCCTTCCAGAAAGCCCGCCGAAGGCGGGCTCGCGCACAAATATAAATACACAAACGATATCTTATATTCTGATTCCCTATCTCATACATAAGCTACGCCACAATCTATTCTCTTGCATCGAAGGATCGGGGCGTTTCGCTTGTCACGGCGGCTTCGAGGATGAACCGTTGGCCTTGAGTTGTCGGGCCAGCGCCTCCAGGGTTTCCGGGGGGAGCGCCCGGATCACCTCTTCCGCAGACAACCCCTTGAGGCGTTCCTCCGCGGGCAAGCTCTCCAGGAGTTCGTCGATGGTCTGGCGGACGAATTCTTTCAGTTGATCGGGCATGTCGGGTTCCTCGCTATACGCCTGGAACAGCCTGGGCGTAGCGCAGCAACTCTTCCCGCGCCTCGAAGGATCTGGACATTCCGCTTGTCACGGTGGCTTCGAGGACGAACCGTTGGCCTTGAGTTGTCGGGCCAGCGCCTCCAGGGTTTCCGGGGGGAGCGCCCGGATCACTTCTTCCGCAGACAACCCCTTGAGGCGTTCCTCCGCAGACAAGCTCTCCAGCAGTTCGTCGATGGTCTGGCGGACGAATTCTTTCAGTTTATCGGGCATGTCGGGTTCCTCGCTATACGCCTGGAACAGTTTGTACAACAGCGAGCTGGTCTCCTGCGAGCGCGGCCGGTAGTGCTCCTGGGCGTAGCGCAGCAACTCTTCCCGCGCGCTGAACAAGAGAAGCATGGCGTTGTGCTTTTCTTGCGGCAACTGGCTCACTACGATGATGCGGATGCGCAACCCCAGCCCCCGCACCTCGTAAATGCCCTCCCCGAGCTGCGTCAGCGCTACCTGCTGCGCCAGGTTGTGGGGATAGCGGGCACACACCGCGAACAGCCGGAAATCCGTCTCGGGCAGCAGATCCTGCAACGACGAGCTGGACTGCTTCCGGTAGTTGACGAAGTGGCCGATCAGCTCCCACAGCGCCCAGCCGTCGAGGGCCTCCTGGTGCGACTTGAAGGTCAGCAGGTTGTGCCCGGCCAGATCCTCGAAGCCGTCTGGCAACGGTCGAGGGATCGGCTCGGGTCCCTTCCGGATGAGGACGAGATCGACAAACTGCTGCTTGAGCGACAGGTCCATCTCCGTCTGCACGTCAATGGCGGTGCCCTGGAAGAAGTCGATCCAGGACAGCCCAAACAGTCGGTGCAACGGTCTCGGTTCGCTCATCACCGCTCCCGGCGGTTTGCCAGAGGCTCGCAGGGACTGTTTGGTGAGGTCGATCAGGGCTGCCTCCATTCCGTCATCGTACCGCGGCTGCACCGGTCAAGCCAGAGCAGGCGTTGCAAGGCATCCAGACCGGATGTCCGGCTGGAAGGATTGCCTTGACGGTGAGGGCAGGTTCCTTGCTCTTGCTTCGCAGTTCTGGGATAATGATCTGGTCTGCATGGAGGAATCCCGTCGGAGTAGTCGATTGGAGTGAAGGAACACGGGTACGTCACGAGTCGAGGCGCCACGAGGCAGTCGCTTGCGGCGGCGAGGGGGCCTGATGAACAAGACCGAGAAGTCCCTGTTGTGGGTGGTCTATCGGATGACGATCCACGGAAAACCGAGCGGGATGAGCGCCGTCTGTATGCAATCGGAGTGGGAGGCGATGGAACGTGCCCAACCCGGCTACCACACGCTCGTTCGGGCGGGCATCACCAACGAAGGCGAAGCCGAACGATTGGCGCGGAGTGGCCCGGCTGACGCGAACACGAGCCAGCCAGCCAAATTGAAGGCACCACCACGCTAAGCGAGTAGCGTGAGCAGGTCAGCAGGCATGATCTCCCTTAGCGGGTGGCCGTAGGTGACTGCGCCCAAGCGGTCGCCTCCGGCCACCCG
>JBGQLF010000020.1:0-19738 GCA_041499985.1 Gemmataceae bacterium | reverse complement strand
CTGCTGGCCCTGCTGCGCCAGGCTGTTCTCCCGAGGCACAATCGCGTCCTTTTTCTGATCGCGGAGCCAGTAGAGAAAATCATCCGGCGGCTGCGCGACCACTCGGATGAGCATGTTGGCATGCTGGCTGCCGCAGTATTCGGCACACTGGCCGACATAGAGGCCGGACTGGTCGGTCTGGAACCACATGTGGTTGATGCGGCCCGGGATCAGGTCGGTCTTGCCCGCCAGCCGGGGCACCCAGAAGCTGTGGCACACGTCCGCGGATTTCAGTGTCAGATACACTTTGCCCGAGTCGCGGTCCTTGCTCGCCGGAATGTGCAACTCGTTAGCCGTGACGAAGCCAAATTTCTGGCCGTTGTAATACTCGTACCAATATTCCCACCACCATTGACGACCGACCACGGTGACGAAGAGCGTGTTGTCGCCCTCCTTGGGCTCGGGCGGGTCCTTGTTCACTTCCCACAGGGTACGGGTGGTGACCAAGACGAGCATGAACACGATCAGTGTCGGAGCCGCCGTCCAGGCGATCTCGATCGGCTTGCTACCGTAGACCTGCGGCGGCTCTCCCGTCTCGGCGGTTGGGCCACGCCGGAAGCGCAACACCGAGTAGAAGAGGACCCCCTCGACCACGATAAAAATGAAGCCGATGATGGCAAAGACGAGGACGGATAGGGTTCGAATTGATTCCGCGGGCGGCGAGACCGGGTCGAACATGGAGAGGTTGTGCGTCGTCGGTTCGCCCAGTGCCAGTAACAGAGAGCTGTCCATCGCAATCACTCCGGGCCACAAACCTTATCGCGTTCGGCGCAGCAAACCAACAACCCGCTGGACCCGACAGAAACCTCCGACACCTCTACCCCAGCCGCCGGAGAGGCTTCATCCACCAGGAGCTGAGCTAGCAGCCTGTTGAAAGGGATCGAACCCCGTGATTGTAGGAGTCAACCTTTCATTTTCAACAAGCTCTCGATGCAAGATTCACGGATGGCCGGCTCAGCGTTTCATGAGCCCGACGCGCCAGCGAGGGCCAACCGCCTCCCTCGCTGGCGCTTCGGGCTTATGAGCGTGGGCGTGCATTCCTATTGTGACTGCCTAGAGCTCGAGGCCTCAGCCCCCGGAGGAATGCGGCCTTTTCCGGGGGCTAACATCCTAAGCTCGCCATCCCGCATCGCTTTGCCACCTGCCGAATTCTGGGGAGACGCCAGCTGACCCACCACGAGACGGCACAAGCGTAGCGACGAGTGCAAGGTCGTGCAAGTGTTAAAATGAGTGGAAAGCGAAGAAAAAATGCTGACCCCCGCTGCACCCGTGGGATCAGGTCATTACGGTGAATTCGGCACCGCCGTGGTCCGGCCTACGCGCAGCGTGTGCGGGGACAGAAGGTGCTCGGGCGTGTGACCGGCGAGATCAGCCAGGGCGCGGAGCAAGACCTGCACCGCGGCGCGGCCCATCTGGTGCCAGTCCGCCTGGTGGCAGGTCAGGCCCGTGACCTCTTCGCCGCCCGCGCCCATGACACTCAGGTCTTGCGGCACGCGCAGGTTTTGCCGCAGGACCTCCTCGATGACCCGGCGCGCCAGCGTGTTGTTGAAACAGTACAAAGCGGTCGGGCGCGGCGCCAGGCGGAGCCAGCCTTCGACGACCTGGCGCGCGCCCGATTCGGTAAGCTCGGTCAGGATCTCCCAGCGGCGATAGCGGGGCAGCTTGGCATCCCGCAAACCCTGGCGATAACCCTGCAAACGCCAGGGATTCAGGTCCGCCTGGTGCCAGTGGGCGAAGGCAATCCGCCGGTGCCCCAGGGAGGCCAAATAGCACACGGCCTGGCGTGCATCCTCAAACGAGTTGTCCCGGACCGAGTTAATCCGCGGCAGATGGATATCGTGATCCAGCAGCACCGCGGGCAACCCAAGGCCCAGCACGCGCCGCAACAACTTCTCCTCTCCGCAAGAGGCAAAGATCACGCCACGCAAGGGCGTGTGTTGGTAGAGCTGGTCGAATCCCTGTCGCAGCTGCGTGGAGGGCGTGTGCTGCACGACCACCTTGAATCCTGCCCGGCCGGCTTCCTCAATCGCTCCCTGAAGCATCAGGCCGCTGATGGCGCGAATGGCCGCCTCTTCCTGGCCCTGAAGTGTCCGGAAATCATTCTGCAAGTAGCCGAGAAACCTGGATTGGGCGAGCCGAAGTTGGAGAGCCACCGGCGGGGGATGCGTGAAGGTTCCTTTGCGGCGAATCTTGACGAGCAGACCGTCGCGCTGGAGCACCTCCGCGGCCAGGCGCACCGTCTCCCGGCTGACGCCCAGCTCCTCGGCGAGCTCGACCTCGGTCGGCAGCCGGCCTCCGGCCCAGCGCCCTTCCGCAATGGCCTGGCGCAAGAGCTGTTCGACCTGCGCCACCAGGCTCACCGGCCGGTTGAGTCGGCCCAGACCCGGAGCCGCTTGGGGCCCGGGCGGATGGCCGCGTTTGGAGGGTCGGGGCATCGTCCTGCTCCTGATGCGTCCGGCAGCGGAGGGTGGCACGCCCTGAGTCCGCGGAGGGCGTGTCTGCCGCAGCCCCACGCCCTCTGCGGACTCAGGACGTGCCACCCGGGTTGGAACCCTGCCGCGAAATTTACACATTTACATTCGGATGGTGATAATACGAAAACACTAGTTCCCTTTCCAGCACAAGGGATAGGATGAAGCACGTCAAGAACTCTCCCTCGCGGCCGTTGCGGATTCTTGATTCCCGATGCGGGAGAATCGTTCCAGATGGGAATGCGATTGGCTGCGGTAGGCAAGGCAATGTGTCCGGCAAGGTCCTCTATCAAAACAAACCTCTGGTGTTCGGGAGGATCCTCGTCGAAGGTAGTGACGGGACTGCCCGCCACGGGAACATTGAAAAGGATGGTACCTTCTATGTCGATGGCGTAGCCACTGGAGAGGCTCGCGTGGCCGTGAATAGTCTCAACCCCAAGAGCATCCAGCTCCTCACCAAGAACCCCAACATGAAAAGAGAGGGGAGAACAAGATCGACATTGAGCTGAAATAGATTGAAAAGGCAATCACAAAGCACGAACGACCGAAAACCCGAAGAAGGCAGGAATCCGGTTTGGTTTCGGCCTTCTGTACTCTCGTGTTTGCATGCTCTTGTAATCTCTTCTTTCGGGTTCTTCTTCTAGGAATGCATCATGCCTCATCGCTTTTTGCTTATGGTCTTAGTTGCCCTGGTCACCCAGGTGCTGCCCACGCGGGCCGATGTCGGCGACCCCCAGGTGCGCACCGACCACCCCTGGTATCCCGGAGAACTCGCCTGCTCCAGCTTCGAGCGGCTCTTCGCCACCCAGGCAGACAACTATTACCGCGTGGTCGGGGTGCAGCCCCACACCGAGGAGCAGAAAGCCCTGGCCTCGTGGTTCTGGCGCAACGGCCACTACTATCACGCCGAGGACGGCCGGCAAGACCTCTTTGGCAAGGGCTACGCCGACGCCGAAAACTGGACGCGCGAATACTGGACCGGGCTGTTCGCCTTCGGCTTCGCGCTGTGCGGCACGACCCACTGTCAGTGGGATGCCGAGATGGAACAGCTGTTGGGCCACGCCCGTGGCCGGACGGTCGGCGTGGACGGGCACAGCTCCTTTGAGGTGTTTCTGACCGGCGGCCCCTACGGCAAGGGCAAGTGGGTGCTCCTCGACCACGACATCTCCACGGTCATCTACAACCTCCAGGGCACGGCACTGCTCTCGATCCCTGAGATCAAGGCTGACCTCCGCGTAGCCAGTCGTACGTTCGCCCCGGAGCGGCAGCACGGCTGGCTGGTCTCTGGACTGCACCCCGAGGACGCACCTGGAGTCTACACTCGGTTCGACAGCGTCGCCTATCTGCCCGGCTATGCCGGCCCGCCGCCGACCGTGCGCCTCCGCCGGGGCGAGACTCTGCGCCGTTACCTACAACCCGGTCTGGAAGACGGCCAAACTTTTGTCTTTTGGGGCCGCAACTACAACCGCGGCGGCATCCCCGGCCCGGAGCGCGACCTCACCTGGGTCAATCAGCCGGAGAAGATGCACGGCTCGCGCGAAGGCACGCCGCCCCGTGTTGGCCAGGCTCGCTACGGCAACGCGGTCTACACCTACCGGCCCGACTTCACGAGTGGCGACTACCGCGAAGGCGTGCTCGACGAGAGCGACCGGCACGTCACGTTTGAGTTTGCCACGCCCTACCTCATCGGCGCTACGCCTCCGGATGGAAGGCTGTGGAGCATTCACGAGCCGGGTTGCAAGAATGGGTTGGTGCTCCACGGCAAGGCGGGCTGCCCGGTCTCGGTCTCGGTTGACCGTGGCCGGACGTGGCGAGACGGCGGGACGTTTCGAGACGGCATGGACCTGACCGACCACGTCAAGGCCCAACGGCAGTATCTCCTGCGCTTCGGCACCGGGGCCCGGGAGCTGGCGGGCACTGGCCTGACGATGACCACTGTCTGTCAGGCGAACGCCGCTATTCTCCCGCGCCTGAAGGATGGCGGGAGCACGGTTCGCTTCGAGGCCTCGGGCAAGTCCGTCGTCTCGGCTGGGCCGGCTGTCGAGCAAGCCCGGACCCACATCGTGGAAGGCGGCTTTCAGACACCGCAGGTTACACTCGAGCTAAGCACGCCGCACCGGGAACCTGTCATCGCCGTCCATGCCGTGGCCCATATTGCCTCGGGCAATCCACCGCAACCCGACGTCCTGTATCACATCGACTACTCTACGGACAGTGGCCGAACGTGGGAGTCAGTGGTGAAGGACTGGACGATTCCGCGGCGCGGCGAGGAGCCCAAGGATTTCTGGTCGCAAAGCTTCTGCTACGGCTCGGTCGAGGTCGCCAACAAGGACGCCTCCAGTGTGCGCGTGCGGTTCCGTAACAGTGGCGGGAGGCCTTATCTCCGGGCCGAGGTACACCTGATTTACCGGACCAAGGGCACAGACGCTACGAAGGTCACCTTCGACTGGACTGACGATGCGGGCCCGCACCGTACCGGGCACACTTACGCGGCCGGCAAGACTGCTGAATGGCAAATCCCAACGGGGCGGAATGTCCAAACGCGCTGGGTAGAGTTCGAACCGGTCGCCGGCAGGTAAATGTCATGAACGAATCTCCCTTCCCTCGGACGACCGCTCTCTTGTGCTGTGGGTTGGCGGTCCTCCTATTCGGCGCTCCCCCCGCCACGCCGGCAGCGGAATTGCCGGGACGCTATTTTCGGCTGATGCAAGCGGAGTTGGCGCCGCTTGAAAAGCGCCTAGAGGCCGAGCCCGCCCGCGACACTCAGCTCGACGCGCGGCATTATCCCGGTGTTCTGCTGGCTGAGGCCGTGCTGTACACAAAGCAGCATCCCGATAACCCGTCCTTCAAACAAAACAACAGATTGGCTCGGGCGCGACAGATCGGCGACCTGTTGGCCAGTGACAATGAGAAAGGCCGCTTTAAGGAGATCTTGAACCATCCGTGGGGCACGTATCTGTGGCTGGAAGCCTACCGGCTCCTGGAAAGGGACCTGGGGGACGAGCGCCGGGCGCGCTGGCATAAGGAACTGGAGAAAAACATCCAGGAACTCGCGGACGACACCGCCCTGCGCGTCGATTATCCCCGCTACCAGTCGCCGTTTATCCGCACGTCGCCCAATCATTACTCTCAGTGGGCCTCGACCGTGCATCTGGCTGGGCGCGTGTTCAAGAACAAGGATTGGGAGGAACTGGGCGCCCGCGTCATGCACCGCTTCGCCGCAGAGGAGCAGACACCAGATGGTTATTGGGGTGAACATAACGACTCAGGCCCAACCACGGGCTACAACTACCTGACGATGACCGGCCTGGCCCTCTACTGGGAGCACAGCGGCGATACCGCGGCGCTCGAAGCGCTTCGCCGTGCAACCGATTTTCACACTTACTTCACCTACCCCGATGGCACCCCCGTCGAGGTGATCAACGACCGCAACCGCTACGGTGGTGTCAGCCCCTGGGGTCACTTCGGCTTCTCCCATTTCGCCGACGGCCGGCGCTATGCCGAGTTCCTCACCAGCTCCCTCCACGAAGGAAAGCTTGGCAGCGACGGCAGCGGCGTGGCACAGACCCTGGGACGGATCGCGCAGAACGCACTGTATTTCCATGAAGGGCCGAGCGCCCCGATTCCCCAGGACGGGCCGCGCTATGCCCATCAAATGAAGGTGCCGGCGGGGATCCGCAAGACCGGCCCCTGGGTGGTGGGCCTCTCAGGCCTGATTAGCACGCAAGCAGTGACCAACCAGTTCTACCTGGATCGTCAAGGACATGTGAGTGTTTTTCACGAGAAATTAGGCCTTATTGTCACCGGAGCCAACTCCAAGCGGCAACCAGAGCTGGCCACCTTCTCGGAAAAAACGCAGGGCCAGGTGCATCACCTGCCCCTGAGCAGCCAGCTGCGGATGAGCGAGGCGAGAGACCGGCTGGGACTTGCCTACAACACGTTCTTCACCGAGCTGGAAGTCGCGACCCCCTCCGAGAACCGGGCGGCGTTCCACTTCAGCGTCGTCGAGCGCGGCCGATTGGAGGAGGCACAGCTGACGCTGCAACTGTGCCTCAAAGCCGGCGAACTGCTGGAAACGGCCAAATCGAGAATTGTCCTGGGCGAAAGCCGCGTGGAGCTGAAGCCGGAAGAAATCGGCGGCTGGATCCGCCATCACGGTTGGACCCTGACCGTGGATCCGACGGCTCGACTGACCTGGCCGGTTTACCCCTTCAATCCCTACCGCAACGGCCCCGAGACCAACTTGAGCCGTGCCGTCGGCGCCCTCTCCGTGCCGCTCCGCCCCCGCGCCAAATCAGCTGGCCAACCACGGATGCAGGAGATTGCCTTCACGCTGGAGGCGAACTCTGGGACGAGCGCCAACCGTCCCGCGGGCTCTGCGTCCGCTCAGGAGTTGCCCTACGATCGCGCCATCCGGAAGTATTTGGCCGCCCAAGCTGCTGAGCTGGAGCGCGACTTTTTGCCAGGCGCCCGGACCGCAGCGGAGTTTGAGAAGGCCAGACCGGCTTTGCGCGCGGACTACCTCGACATGCTCGGGCTGAAGCCGTTGCCCCAGCGAACTCCGCTGCAAGCGACCGTGACCGGCCGGCTCGAGCGCGATGGCTATACCGTGGAAAAGCTGCACTTTCAGAGCCAGCCCGGCCTGTACGTCACGGCCAACCTGTATCTACCTCGGCCCGCGAAGGAGCCTTCTCCCACCATCCTATACCTGTGTGGCCACTACAGTCAGATGAAGCGCGACGGCAACAAAGCTGCCGCCGATTGCCAGAGCCACGGCATCTGGTTCGCCACGCACGGCTATGTCGCCTTGGTCCTGGACACGCTGGAACTCGGCGAGATCGCGGCCATGCACCGCGGAACGCTGCGCCACGAGCGCTGGTGGTGGCATTCGGCTGGCTATACCCCGGCCGGCGTGGAGTGCTGGAACGCCATGCGAGCGATCGACTATCTGGTGTCGCGGCCCGAGGTGGATCCCGAGCGGATCGGCGCCACCGGGATCTCGGGCGGCGGAGTGGGAACGTTCTGGGTCGCCGCAGCGGACGAACGGGTAAAGGTGGCGGCTCCGGTGAGCGGGATGGGCGACCTGATCTTCTATGCCGGCGAAGGCGGCATAGGCCGACACTGTGATTGCTTCTTTCCCCACAACCGCGCCCGCTGGAACTGGACGAACTTCGCCGCCCTGGTCTGCCCGCGGCCGCTGCTCTTCGTCAATTCCGACAACGACATCTACTTCCCCATGGATTCTAACGAACGGGTCAGCAACCGCCTCGAACGATTCTACGCGCGATTCGGGGCGGGGGATCAGTTCGCCACTGTGGTCAGCGTTGGCGGGCACGGCTACCGCACGGATATCCGCCGGGCGGTTTTCGAGTTCTTCAATCGCCACTTCAAGGGTGATGCCCGGCGCGTGCACGACGCCGACGCGGGCGAGGTCGCGCGCGGCAGCTTTCCGATTGACCCGCGCGAACTGCGCGTCTTTTCCCAAGACACGGACCTGCCCAAGGACCAACTCAATACGAAGATCGACGAGACGTTTGTCAGCCGGGCACGGCTCGAGCTACCCACCGCAGAGACATTTGAGACCTGGCGACGCGATCTTCTCGACCGCTTGCGAAGGGCGAGCTTCGCGGCCTGGCCCGCAAAGCCGCCCGATGGGCCGGTGTCGAGCCTGGGCAGTCAGCCCGCGGAAGGCCGGGAAACCACCGAACACGGGATCGATGTCACCTGGCGCTGGTTGCCCGGCAAGGATGTGGACGGCGTGCGCTGGCTGCTCGTCCTCAACCCCGGCGAGGAGGCTGCACAGCTGCCGGCATGGGCGCACGACCTGGTGGGAACCGGCTCGGCCCTGGTGCTGTCCCCCCGAGGAGTGGGGCCGAGTGCTTGGACGCGAAACGTCTTCCCCAACACCGTCGAGCGGGCTCTACCACTATTGGGTGGCACTTCCGACAGCGGACGAATCTGGGATGTGATGACGGTCGCCCGACGCCACGTGCCTGGGGAGAGCCGTTGGCGCGCGGCGGGTCAGGGGCAAGCGGGGGTGGTGGCAGCCTATGCGGCGCTGTACGAGCCGGCAATCAGGGAGGTGGTCGCCGTGAACCCTCCGCCGTCGCATCAGCCTCGATCGGCCGGAGCGGCGTACGGTCCGCCGCTGTTGAACGTACTGCGGGTGCTGGACATCCCCCAAGCGTTCGGCTGCCTCGCGCCGCGGCGGCTGGTCCTGATCAATGCGGCGGATCCGGCGTTCGACGGTACTGCCGCGCTCTATCGTCTGGCGGGTGCGGCCGATCTCCTGAAACGCAGACCCTTACCCTAATTGCGTTCCAGCGCCTACCACAATACAATGCCGAAATGGCCAGGCGACCAAGATTCCAACACGGCATCAACGCGCGTGACGTACACCGGACACACCATCCACAAGACCTACGAATCCCCGGCCGGGCGGCCTGCGTGGCGAGCGGATGAAGCCAAGTGCGACGTCTACGACATCGAGGATTGGCCGAAGCTTCTCGATGCACTTCAGAAGGCGATTCGGGCCCGCTGTGTCGGAAAGTTCCGCGGCAACTTTCCCAGCCGTGTGTGGGTATGGGTTAACGGCGTGTTGCATGAGGCTCGGCTGACCGAGCAGGGACAAGGCGATTACCACGGCTTCCCGCTCAACGACCCACGACAATACCCGGAGCCCGCGAAACGACTGGAGAGCGCACCACGTGTCGAGATCCCTTGCCGTCGAGTGTGATCCGATCGACCAACCGGCCGCGACCGATCCGGTCGAGCGCCATACGTGGTGCACCCTACGTATCCGCATCAGGCGACGGACCGTCACGCGCCTCTGGGACAAGGCACTGGAAGAGGAACGTTCGTTGCTTTACGTGCCTGCCTTCCCGATCGCGGAATGGGCCGTGCACAACTGGTGGACGCTCCTGAACGAGCCGTGCCGCACCGAAGATCTCCCCAAGCTTTCTGCTGTCTCTTCACACCTCCCGTGGATCAAACGGCATTGCCTGCGCTCCGCGGAGTCGGGCCTGCTTCTACCGGCGCTCTACCTCTTCAACGATGGCCGCGGCATCCGCGCCGAGTGGCAGGCGGATGAAGCCGATGCTCTTCCAAATATGCCCGGTGAGTTCGTCGATTCCGGCTTCGATCATCTGGACCATAAAGCGACCGAAGACGCTCTTGCCGTATTTGTGAGTGAGATCCTGGGGCGTGTAAGAGGAATGAACGACCAGCGTGTTGACGACTTGAATGCGCATTGGCGGGCGATCCGAGCTGCGGACAGCGAGGAGGCGACGTTCTGTGTTGTCGCTGGACGAATGGGTATCGATCCATACGACCCCTCGGAGATGAACGACGCCCTCGCCACGTTCATTGAGCACTCACTCGGTAATCCCGAGTTGCCTTTGGCGCGGGATCTGACGGAGGTCGCGGAAGCGGAGTCGGTCGCGGAACAGTGGTCGTGGATACAGCAAACAACTGCGGCACTGAAGCTCGGTCCGATGACCACGCCGCCCCCGGTCCAGGCTCCCGTGGCGGGTGTGTCGCCTTCGCGATATGGTTACCAGCTCGCTGGCATGGTGCGAGCCCTCGCTGGGCTGGACCCCTCAATGCCCGTGAGTTCCGTGCCAGATGCCGCACAAGCTGTTACTGGTGTACCCTTCCGTACGGAAGACCAGAACCACATACCCGGCCGCGGCATCCGCGCCGTGGTTGGCTGGACAAGTAAGAGCGGCGTCTCCATCGTGGGGCCGCATCCGCCGCGGCTGGACAGCTACCGGTTTCTCTTGGCTCGAGGCTTGTATCACGCCCTTTTCGCCTGTGGTCGGAGCGAGCGACTCGTAACCGGCGCGTACACCTGGGACCAGCAGATCGCGCGGGCGTTCGCTGCTGAGTTCTTGGCCCCGCAAGCCGCGCTCACAACTCGGACCCCCGGTTGGGCGGATCGCTCGAGGGTTGAGGAGTTAGCCAAGGAGTTCCAAACGAGCACCATGTTGATCGGAAAGCAGCTGGCGAACGCAGGTGTAACCCTGGTCGATGAGTAGTCCACGGCAGTACCCCTGGCTTGGCGACAAGATCGTGGGGCGCGGGCAACAACTATACTCCCCTCACTGAGACTTCACACGAGAGAAAACGATGAGGTATCTGTGCTCAGCTCTCACGGCAGCCGTCGCTCTGCCCCTCCTGTTCCAAGCGGGCGTTCGCGCTCAAGAGGCTCCGGCCGATCTGGTGGTGCGTAACGGCAAAATCGTGACGCTCGACGAGCGTACTCCCATCGCCGAGGCACTGGCGACACGCGGAGACCGAATCCTCGTGGTGGGCCGCGACGACGAGGTACGCAAGCTGATCGGCCCTCAGACAAAAGTCCTCGACCTCGCCGGCCGGCTTGCCATCCCGGGCTTCCTCGAAGGTCACGGTCACTTGACGGGGCTGGGGCAATCAAAAATGGTGCTGGACCTGCGCAGGGCACAGACCTGGGACGACATTATCCGCCAGGTCGAGGAAGCCGCCCGCAAAGCGCCCGCGGGAGAGTGGATCCTCGGGCGAGGCTGGCACCAGGAGAAGTGGACGGCCAAGCCTGATCCCCAGGTCGATGGCTATCCGGTCCACACGCGCCTCAGCCAGGTCACGCCCAAGAACCCCGTTCTGCTCACCCACGCCAGCGGCCACATGAGCTTCGCCAACGCCGAGGCGATGCGCCTGGCCGGCGTCGATGCCTCCACACGCAACCCAGCGGGCGGAGAACTTCTCAGGGACGCCCAGGGCAATCCCACTGGCGTTTTCCGCGAGACTGCCCAGGGGCTGATCCGTCGCGCCGAGGCGCAGCAAGCTCGTCTCCGTTCTCCGGAGGAACGCGCCCGGGACCTGGACACGGCCATTCGGCTGGCGCAGGCCGAGTGCCTTGCCAAGGGGGTGACCAGCTTTCAGGACGCCGGATCGGCCTTCGATACGATTGACGTGTTCAAGCGCCTGGCCGAGTGCGGTAGCCTGCAAATCCGGCTGTGGGTGATGGTCCGCGCCGGAAACGAGGAGCTAGCCCGAAGGCTCCCGAGCTACCGGATGATCGGCGTGGGGGACAATCATCTGACCGTTCGCGCGATCAAGCACTCGATCGACGGTGCACTCGGGCCCCACGGTGCCTGGCTACTGGAACCGTACGAGGATTTGCGCTCCAGCACGGGGCTCAACACGACCTCGATTGCCGCCATTCGGGAAACGGCTCGATTGGCGATCCAGCATGACTATCAGCTCTGCGTTCATGCGATCGGCGACCGGGCCAATCGTGAAACATTGAACATCTTTGAAGAAGCGTTTCGTGAGAGCCCCCGTGCGCAGCCGCGGCGCTGGCGGGTCGAACACGCCCAGCACCTCCACACCGACGACATCCCCCGGTTCGCGAAACTTGGCGTGATCGCTTCCATGCAGGGCAATCATTGCACCTCGGATGCGGTCTTCGTCTTGCAGCGCCTGGGCCTGCGCCGCGCTTCCGAGGGCGCCTATGTGTGGCAGAGCCTGATCAAGTCCGGCGCTATCGTGTCGAACGGGACCGATACGCCGGTCGAAGATGTCGATCCGATCGCCTGCTTCCACGCCAGCGTTACCCGTAAACTCGCCAACGGGACAACGTTTTTCCCTGAACAGAAGATGACGCGCGAACAGGCGCTGAGGTCGTACACGATCCAGGCCGCCTACGCCGCCTTCGAAGAAGACATCAAGGGCACACTGTCTCCAGGTAAGCTGGCCGACGTGGTGGTGCTGTCCCAGGACCTCCTGACGGTCCCGGACGAGAAGCTTCTTGATACCAAGGTGGTTTACACGATCGTCGGCGGCAAGATCCGCTACGCGGGTGAATAGACGGGCTGTAGACCGAGATCCGGCTGTGGCCGTTCGCCACCCAGGCTACTCCGTTCCCGCGTGGGCTGCCTCGTCTAAGGCATCCACCAGCTCCTGGAAGTCGTCACGACCGCGCAGCCCATCGAGATCTGTGTCCTTCTTCAAGTGCTCGACCTTGGTCCGGTCCTTAAAATGACCTGCCGTCTGAGCCTTGGCCAGCAACTCGATAGCGCGGACGGCGTACTCTTCGCCGAGCTGGTCGCGCTGGGCTTGAGGGAGCTTGGTATCCTGGTGGGCGGCAGCCAAAGCGAGGGCACAAACGCAGGCCAGATCATAGAGCCTGGCGGCGTTCACCTCTTTTCTCTCGGTCAAATCATGGACCTCCGCCACCGCCTGAACATGGTGTCCCTCATGTGCCAAGGCCAGCGCACGCTGCTGCCGGATTCCGTCCTTGGCTGAGGCGTGGGCGAGTTCGAGCGCGCGGTCCCAGTCTCTGAGAGCCTCACCGTGCCGGTTCAACCGCGTCAGGTCGAAAGCGCGGAGCGTGTGTGCCGTCCCGAGCAGGTCGCTGGCCTGGGCTTGGTTCGGCTCGTGCTGGCGCACGGCTTCCAGGACGGCGATGGCTTTGGTGTACCAGGCGATCCCATCTTCTTGCTTGCTGCTCCTGTCCGCGAAGGTGCCCAGGCTGTTGTAGCTCATGGCCAGGTAGATGCGGGAATCGGCAACCGCCTGGTTTGCCAGCGCAAGCTCCTTCTTGGCCACGAGGTTGGCGGCGCGTTCGTTGGCGATGGCTTGCTCCAAAGCCTTGTTCTTCTCTTGCAGCTCGGCGTTGGCCTTGCGTTCCTTGTCGGTGGCCCGCGCCAGGGCCTGGTGCTTCCGATCCAGCTCCGCGCGAGCGGTGCGTTCAGTGGCGATGGTCTCCGCCAAAGTCTTATTCCTGTCATGCAGCTCGGCGTTGGCCCGGCGTTCCTTGTCATGGGCCTGAGTCAGGGCCTGGTGCTTCCGATCTAGCTCCTCCCGGGCCGTGCGTTCGGTGGCGATGGTCTCCGCCAAAGCAATGTTCTTCTCATGCAGCTCGGCGTTGGCCCGGCGTTCCTTGTCATGGGCCCGCGCAAGGGCCTGGTGCTTCCGATCCAGTTCCTCCCGGGCCGTCCGTTCGGTCGCAATGGCCCGCGTCAAGGTCTTGTTCTTCTCGTTCACCCCCTCCCGGGCAACGCGTTCTTTGGCGATGGCCTGCTCCAAGGCACGGTTGTTCTCGTCCAGTTCCGCGTTGGCCCGGCGTTCTTTGTCGTTGGCCTGCGCCAGCGCTTCGTGTTTCTGAGCCAGCTCTTCCTTGGCCTGGAGTTCCTTGGCGTTGCCCTGGGCTAGCTCCGCGTTTTGATACCTGAACAGCGCCGCCAGCACTCCCAGGAAGACGACTCCCACGAGTAGCGCGGCCACGCCGCTATTCACCATAGCTTGATGGCGCCGCATCCAACGCCGCGTCCGCGCGCCGACCGGCTCGACAGCGGCCGTCACTGGCTCATCCGCCAGCCAATGCTCTACGTCGGCCGCCAGGTCCAGTGCCGAATCATAGCGCGCCCGCGGCTGCCGGGCCATCGCCTTCAGGCAGATCGCAGCCAACTCGGGTGGCACCGTCGGGTTCACCTGCTGGGGTGGAAGCACACGCCCCTCTTGCACCCGGCGCAGCAAATCGCCCGTTTCTTTGCTCTCAACGGGTGGTTTCCCGGTAAGTAGAGTGTACAGAGTCGCTCCGAGGCTGTAGACATCGCTGGCGGGCCCCAGCTGTTCGAGCTGGCCCAGCGCTTGTTCGGGACTCATGTACGCCGGCGTGCCGATGGCCGCGCCGATCTGGGTCAGCTCCACGTTGCTGGCTGAGCTGGGACGTAGGGTCTGTTGGTCCTCTTCGGTCGTCGCTTCCCTGCGACCGGTCGGCTTGGCCAGACCCCAACCGACGACCAGGGTTTCGCCATACTTGCCAAGCAGGATTTTGCCCGGCTTCAGGTCACGGTGCAACACGCCCCGGCTATGGGCATAGGCGATGGCATTGCAAACCTCGACGAACCGGCCCAGCAAACGTCGTAAGGCCAGACGCCGTTCCTCCGGAGGGTGGCCCAAATTCTCGGCCTGATGAAAGCGCTGAATGGCGTCCTCGAGAGTGTCGCCTTGGACGAAACGCATGGCGTAGAAGGGCCGACCATCGGCGTGCTGCCCCAGGCCGTACACTGGCACAATCCCCGGATGCTCCAGCCCACCCGTAATCTCCGCCTCCAACAGAAAGCGCCTGCGACAGCGCGGATCCTGGGCAAGCCCATATTGGATTTCTTTCAGGGCGACTTGCCGGTGCAGTTCCTGATCCTCGGCCAGGTAGACCGGGCCCAGTCCCCCTTTGGCGTGTGGCCGGATGATTCGATAGCGCTGTACGACGCCGTCGTCCTGCGGCTTGGAAGCGTGGGGGCCGGTGGCTCCGAGGTCGGCAACCACCTTCAGGATTTCGTGAAGATCGCCATCGCGAAGGCTCTCCAGCTCCTGGCGAACCGATGACGCCACGGCGACCGCCTCCAGGCTTTGCCGTGGATCGTTGTGGTGCGCTTTGAGGTGGGCCGCGACCAGGGCATTGAGCAGCACCAGCCGATCCGAAGGAAGCTGGCCCTGGTCCTGGAGAATCCGCCCCAGCGCTTTGCCTTTATCCAGCACCCAGGCACGCACCGCGGCGATGAGAGCATCCCGGCTGATGAAATCGAGCTGCAAGGCCAGGATGCCAAAGAGCAGTTGGCGGTCCGCACTCGGCCGGCTCGACAGGGAGTCCGACATGGCACAGGGCCTCGTCGCAAGAGGAACTGACGGAAGCGATAACACCGGGGACGCCGGCGTATCGGCGAGTTTCGCTTGAATTTACCAATCCGAGAGGCGTAAAGCGAACCCAAAGTGGCGGGCGCGGCGGTGTGCGTATGTAGGGGGGGTGCCACGATCCATTCAAACGGCAGCCGAGGAAAGGAAAAAGCGGCCATCGAACCTGCGTCCGATGGCCGTCTGATGAGCTGGTACGCCTGGAGGGATTCGAACCCCAAACCTACGGCTCCGTAGGGCGCTGGTTGGGAACAGGTGCCGCGAATGTAACCGCTTGCCAGCAAAGGGCTTCATAAGGGTCGCCGTAACTTCTTATATCTTAGCAGGATTCCGTGCCGTTTTCGATGGATTCCGTGCCGGATCCCGTGCCAGATCTCAATTCGCCGCCTCTGTCGTTGCCCAGGGGCCATTCGCCGGGCACCCGATGCCGGCATCCCATGGGCGAATCGGACAGATGTTTCAGGCAGTATCGGAAGCATCGGCGGGCTTGCGCGCGCTCGATGGCGTCGTGCAGCTTCCGACGTAGTACCGCTTGCGGCGGCAGGTCGGTCAGGTAGGAGGCGATGCGGATGCCGCTGCGGTCCAACTAGAGCAGCTCGACCTGCTCTTCCCCCTTGTCGGCGCAGAGGATCAGTCCCAGCGGCGGCTCTTCCCCCGGCTGCATCTCGTGCTTCTCCAGCCAGCGCAGGTACAGCTCCATCTGCCCTTTGTCGCCAGCAGTGAACTTGCCGAGCTTCAGGTCGGCGGCGATGAGCCGGCGCAGCCAGCGGTGGTAGAACAGCAGGTCAAGGTAAAAATCCTCGCCGTCGATGACGATGCGCTTCTGCCGGGTGATGAAGGCGAAGCCGACGCCCAGCTCAAGGATGAACTGCTGGAGGTCACGCAGGATGGCACTTTCCAGGTCTTTTTCACTGTAGGTGTCAGCCAGGCCTAGAAAGTTCAGCAAATAGGGATCGCGAAACACCAAATCTGGCGTCAGCGTGTCGTCGGCGCAGAGGGCTTGCAGCTCCTGCTTGGCCAGCTCGTCCGGTTTCTTGGAAAGCGCCGTGCGCTCGAAGAGCATGCCTTGGATTTTGGCCCGCAGGGTGCGCACGCTCCAGCGCTCGATGCGGCACATCTCGGCGTAGAAGTCGCGTTGGAGGTCATTCTTCAAATGGATGATTTCGACGAAGTGACTCCAGCCCAATTGTCGCGACAGCGACGCAACAATCGCCTGATCGCGGAACACCTCGGCGAAGCGGATCATGCGCGTGAGGTTGGGTCGGGAGAAGCCGTCGCCGAACTCACCCCGCAATTGGTTCGACAGTGTCGAACAAATCTCCTCGCCGTAGCCGGCGCGCTTCTCTTGGAGAATATCAAGGCGGATACGTTCGCCTACCTTCCAATAGAGCAAGACCAGGGCGGAGTTGATGGCCTAGGCGACGCCTTCGCGTGTGTGGCGGATCAGGGACCGCAAGTCTTCCAGCAATTGGGCGGTTGCGGCCGGCGTGCTCTGCCCTTGGGCGGTTCGGGCAAGTTGCTTGCCGGGTTTCTTGCGCTTGACCATAGTGCATCCTTGCTGGGCGGGACGATCGCCGCGGAATCTCTGCATGTGCTTACGCGATCTGGTTGGCAGAGGCAAGGGCGAAAGGGTATTCTAACGGTTCTTGCACGCCCGCCCTCACCGCTCCTTCCACTGCCGGCGGGCAAGCACTGCCGCCGCGGCGTTGGCTGTGCGCAGGGCGTAGGCTTCGCCGCTGACGGTGGCCTTGGAGCTTTCCTGGAGCAATCGGGCGGCGGTTTCCTCGATGCTGAATCCCCAATCCAGGGCGATCAAGCACCAGGTAAAATCCGCCCGGCTGACATCGGGGCGGCCGCCGTCTCGGGCCGGAGGCGCGTTGGCCAGGCAGCGCCGGTAGCTTGGCCAGCTCCGGCGAGAGGAAGAAGAAACACGGGGGGGGCAGGACAGGCACGGGCGGTTCGGCGGGCGCTACTATCCCCAGCGCTTCCAGGGCGGAGCGCGTTACCACCAGGCCGGGGATGGCATGCACCGTCTTGACGCGTGGAAAGGCCGGCGCGTATTTCTCCTTGAAGTTCAGGCTGCCGCTCAGGCGGGAAGCGCCCGATGCGCCCAGGTCGGCACCAGTGCCTCGCCTGAGCCGCCGGGCAAAGCCGGCGTCGCCATCGGCCACGGCCAGCCAGGCTTGGTAACTGCCGGGGCTGGTGCAAAGGATCAGGAACGACACCGGCCGCAATCGGCCTACGGCGCTTTCGCCGAGATCGTCGAGCTGCACCAGGGCAGCCTCGCCAGGGCGGGGACGCACGATGACATTATGCTGCTGCCGCGTGGCGGCGGTGAGGATGTCCGGGAGGGCGAGCCGCAATTGGTCAAGGGTTTGGCCAGAACGGAACGAAACCTTGCGTCCGGCGGCGTCGGTTAGGGTGAGATCAAACCGCTTCGCCCCTACGCTGGCAAAGGCAGTCAGCATCTCCAGTGCCGCCTGTTCTTCTCCCATGCTGCCCCCCCCGCCCGTGTTTCTCTTTTGGATACTACAGTCTAGAGGTCTTTGTTGCATTGGACAATCGGCATATGCCTTGGTCGAGCCATGCGCCGCTCTTGCGGCGCCTACGCACATATAGTTTGCGCGGCGGCGTGAGCCGCGCTCATTATTCTGGATGCTGGTTTTTGACGGAGTTATCCACAGGCAGAGCGACTACTACCAGAAAGAGACTACAGGAAATTACTATAGGTTGGGGGGGCGATTCCGCGCACCAATTTCACTCGAAAGGGGGGCGATTCCGCGTATAAAGGGGGGCGATTCCGCGTGGATAACTTTTTCTATCCACAAGTGAGTCGCTTATGAACCAACCAACACTTGCGTCTTGGGAACTGGCGGCAACGATGGTCTTAGAACAATCCCGCCAGATGTCGGTTCAACGTTCGCATCTGGACAGACGGCCAATACTTGCCGCAACGCTTGCCGCATTTCCTTTTTGAAGTCCTTGGGGTTCGTGTATTCTTGGCCGAATTGGTCTTTGAGATTGCCCCAGCTGACCTTGACGCCCTCCACCTTACGCACACGGCAAAGTCGATGCGCCAGCCAGCTGTAAACATCGAGCGCCAGGGCGGAATGTTTGAGGGCACCGAGCGCCCGGGGATCGAGGGGCACGGCATGATTCGCGAGCGTATCAAAAAACTCCTGCGATAATTCCAGCACGCCCGGCCAGAGGACTTGCTGCGTGCCGTCATGCTGCAACCAGGCGTCAAAGCGGCTAATCGGCTGTGCATTGATCGTCACATCGCGGTTGCCAACGGACATGCCAAGGGTCAGGCGGCATGCGGCCAACGCCTGCATCTGCTTCTTGAACATCGTATAACCGCCATGTGCGCCGCCGCTGGTGTCAATGCCCAAGCGCATGAGGAAATCGCGCATGCTGTCGCCAATTTCGATTTGCCGGCTCTGTCGGCGCACCGCCTCGCCGCTGATGTGCACCATCACCAAGCGCGGCCGTGTGCCATAGGGCAAGGGCTGCTCTTGCCAGCTCCCGCGATGCCATAGTCGGCTGGCTTCGAGAAGCATACTTGCGGTTCCGCTGCGGCGCTCGAAAGTACGTCCCTCCGTGCGCTTGCGCGGCATGCCTACCTGGCAAAGGACCGCGTGCAAGAAATCAGTCCTTTCGGGCGGCTCCTGCGGGATCGCCGCTGCCGTCTCGACCAAGCGGCGAACCGTCGGCGGCAATGGCTTCTGTTCCTCAAGAAACATATCGAGCGTTTGAGTATCTGCGGGGAATATGGCTGGCTTTGGCATGACCGCTATCGTCGAGTGCGATCTTGCACTTGTGCACAAGGGCACCATTGCCCGATTACAGAGTTGCTAGTCAACCAGTGGCCGAGAGGTTGAACAGACGACGAGCGTTCTCGCTGAAGATTTTCCGCTCCTCCTCTGCGGGCAGTTTGAGCCTGCGCAGATGTTCGGCGATCAGTTGAGGCTCCACCCAGGGATGGTCGCTGGCGTATAACAGCCGGTCTGGACCGACAAATGCGTGGGCGAACCGCATCGCGAGCGGCAGCGGCGAAACTACGTCCAGGTAAATCTGCCGCAGATACGCGCTCGGGGCGTGCTTGAGGTACTTCGGGCCGCGCTTCAGAACCTGCGTCTGGTGATCGATCCGGCCCACGATGTAGGGCAACGCCCCTCCCAGATGGGGACAGACGAGTTTCAGTTGGGGCAACTCATCAAGGAGGCCCGAGAGGATAATCCGCGTCAGTGCGATCGTGTTATCGAACATGTTGCCCAGGCCGCTGATCATTTCGTAGCCCTTCACCATCGGGGCGGTCACCGGTAAAGCCGGATGCAGCAGAATCGGTAAGTCCAGATCGACAGTTCGGCGGAACAAGGGTCGGTATTGGGGTTCGTCTGGAAAGCGACCGGCCAGATTCGTGTAGAGCAAGATGCCTTTTATGTTGAGTTGCTTCACGCACCGGTCGAGTTCCGCGAGGGCGGCCTTCATGTCTTGAAGCGGAAGGACACACAGACCGAAGAACCGGGTCGGATGTTGTTGCACCACCCCGG
>JBGQLF010000019.1:0-19798 GCA_041499985.1 Gemmataceae bacterium | reverse complement strand
GAGATGGAGAGCCGGAAGCGCTGAAAGGTGCATGTCCGGTTCGGCGGGGGGCGTGGAGAAACCTGCAAATCATGGGAGGTATTGTTGTGAAACACCCAGATCATGAGCAAGGCGCTCCGCGCCTACCCATCGAACTGACCGAACCTCAGCAGAATGCCCTCGCTGGCCAACAGGGGGAACCTTTGCGCGTCCTCGATCCGAGGACGAACACGGCCTACGTCCTTGTGTCGGTAGAAGAGTATGAAAGCGTCCGCGCCATTCTGGAGGAGGAGAAACAGCAGAAAGCAATCCACGCTCTTGCCCTGCGCAATGCCGTCGGCCGCATGAGCGAAGAGCCATGATCCAGCCGGGTGAAATCTATTTGGCGGATTTTCCGAGTGCGGGCAGGCACCCCGTGATTGTCATTTCGCGCGAGGACCTCAACCGGGGCAACTACGCCTTGGTGGTCGTTTGCACCTCTGCGCGCTTCGCCGTCCGCCGAACGCTACCCAATTGTGTGCCCTTTCAAGCGGGGCAATTTGGACTCACCAAAGACTGCGTTGCCCAGTGCGAAAACCTGCTTTCTATCGAGAAGAATCAACTCGATCTGATCGGTGGCCCCCTCGGGATGCTGGATGAGGCGACACTGCGAGACGTGATCCGGTCTGTCGGTTACGTCATGACGGCAGATTGCGAGCCGGAGTGAGACACAGAAAAGGGAAGAGCGAAAACCGGGATCTTTCGTCTCGTTCCCAAACTCCTGTTTGGGAACGCCACTTCGGGAAACTCTGTTTCCTGCCGAGCCCGTGAAACGGAGTTTCGCCAAAGACAGTTCCCAAACAGGAGTTTGGGAACCAGAGAACCCACTCGCCCTCACTGTTACGCCAATGATTATGGTTTCCCCTCCCCTACCACCAACACGCTGTTGTTATAAATCCCCTTCTGCTGTCGATTGCCCGGGTCTGCTTTCCACGTTTTGCCCTCGAGCACATACTTGTACTCATACGTCCCGCCCTTCAAGACCAGCCGCGTGGTGAGCCTTCCCATCGCATCCGGCCCATCCAGCGCGTGCGCCGTCGGCTTCCAGTCGTTGAATGTCCCCGCCAGGTAGACCGCCTTCGTACCCGGAGGTGCCGTGTACTGGAAGACGACCTCGTAGCGGCCATCGTCGAGCGGCTTGACTTGTGGAAGGCCGAGGCGCAGATCCTGGTCCGCCAAAGCCATGTCGAAGTAGCCGACCATCATCTCTTCCCACGTCTGGTCGCCGAAAGTGACGGCGGCCTTCGGATCGGGGTTCGACAGGTTCTGCTCCGAGTTGTCGAAATGCGCCACGCAATGCAGTTCGGTCCCCTCGGGCATCCGCTTGGGCTGGGCGAGCACGTACAGGTTCTGCCAATCGAAGCTATAGCGGGGAACATCGAGGAGAATCTCCCGCCTCTGGTCCGGATAGATCGCCTCGAAGCGGAATGCCTTGCCGCGCAGGTGCATGTGCGGCATCATCGAATACAGGATCGTGTCCTGCCGAAACCTGTACGACGCCTCGACCCGATGGTCCGCCGCTCCGGGTGGAATGCGGAAGCGGGGATTGAGCACCACATCGGATCGAACCTCTCTCTGAATCGTCTTCGGATCGGCGAAGACAAAACCGACGCGGCTCTGGTCGGTTTGCGATGTTCCGTTGGGCGTGTAGTGAATCTGGAAGACGAGCCGAGACCCGGCCGGGATCAGCTTAGCCTCGCCGTCGCCATAGATCAACGGCGGCATTCCCGGCACGCCCGCGGCCACGAAATTGCTGCCAACGTTGTCGCGCTCACCTGGTCCCCGAGTTCCCGGCGGCAGGACAAAGACGATCAAATGGTGCACGACGGCGCGGTTTCCCGGTTGGGCTTCAGATGCCTTGATCCACTTGTCTTCCGCAAAGCCGGGATCGACCGTGAAGTATTGATAGGGCACGGTCCCCTCCGCTGGCACACGGAACGGCTCCGGCATCGAAAGGATCGCATCCGGCTTGGGAATCCGCCAACCCTCGACAAAAGGCGGCCGCTTCGGCAGGTCCCTGGGATCGCCTTCGGGAGTTCCGTTCTTTGCCCAGGCAAAGACGAGCTGCTTCTCCTCCTCCGGCATGCGCGCATCGTTGGCAAAAACTCCGTATTGCGGATTCGCATGCCAGGGGGGCATCCGCTGCTCTTGCAGCACCTGGCCAATCGTCTCGGCCCAGCCAGCGACGACACGGTATGAGGTGAGGGCGAAGGGGGCGAGCGAACCCGGCCGATGACAGGTCACACAGCGCCGTTGGAGGATCGGGGCGATGTGCTTCGTATAGGTGACCTCGCTCAGCGCCGGCTGGCGCTGCACCCGGCCGATGAAGCAGCCCACCGGTTCCACTACGGGCCGGCTCACCGGTTTGCTCGCCAGCAGTTCCTCCAGCGCGGCGGCCAAGTCGCGCCGGTTCGCCTTTGGCCGGGCGTAGCCGACTCCATACTGATCGTCGATCCGTCCCCAGTAACGCACGACGCGCTGGCCATCGAGCACGAAGACTTCCGGAGTCCGGACCGCGCCAAACTGATCGGCCACGCGATTATCGACATCCTTCAGGATCGGATACGGAATTTTATGGACCTGGGCTTGCTGCGCGATGGCGCTGAGCGCGTCGTGCTGGTTGGCATTGATGCCCAGGAACGCAACCCCTTTGGGAGCGAACTCCGCCGCCAGCTCGGCCAGGCGCGGCGCATACCGGTTGGCCAGCGGACACTCGGTGCCGAGGAACGCGACCACCACCAGCTTGCTCTGGGCAAAGTCCTCGAGGGTATGCCAGGCTCCCTGGTAATCGCGCAGCTTGAAACCCGTGATCGATTGGCCAACCGGTGTCTTGGGCGACGGTACGGGATCCTGAGCAACTGCTGCACCAACAAGTAGCAAGAGAGTACAAACCGTCTGCATCACCAAACCCCTTGGTTCGTCTACCTTGAAACCTCCTGGACACGCTCCAACTGGGTGGCCCGTCAGCCCGGCCCCTTTCCGGTCCGTGGCCGGAAGATGTCGGAAATCCAGTCGGCTTTCTGCGAATCGCGTTCCAGGTAAGGGTATTTCTCCCCATCCGCATAATCGAGAGCGAAGGTCTGGATAAAGTCCGCGTTCTCCAGCAACAGGCGCAGCTTGTCCCGACCTTCCCGTGTCGCGGCCACGGCCTGGCGCAGGCGCTCGGCCGTCAAGCGCCGGCCGTTGACCGCCAGCAGCTTCATGCCAGGGCCAACCCCGGCACGATCCGCCGCCTTGCCCGGCACCACGTCGATGACCTGGCCCTCCTCTTTAAGCAGCAAGCCGATCGAGGTCGTCAGGTCGATCATCTTCTCCTCGCTTTCGCGGGCCTTGAGCATCTCGCTGGCCTTGTCGCGGTAGACCAGCTTCCAGCCACCACGTTTCAGACCGTCCAGGGGCGGTTCTGCATCCGTCGCGCGCAGGCGTTGCTCCAGGAACCCCTTCCAGTCATGGGCAACGACGTCGTTCAGGGTCCGCACCACATCCTCGAAGGTATACGGCTTCACTTCGGGCGGACCGCTGGGGCCACCGTAAAAGGCCCGGCAGAAGTCATCCAGGCTCTTCTGGCCGCCGGTCTTTTCGCGGATCAGCGTGTCGGCGTCGAGCCAGAGCAGCGCGCCCTCGTCGTAGAAATCGACGCCGCGCCGCCGGCTGCCCCAGTCGGAGCGAGCGTAGTAAAGGTGCGGCGCCGCCACGGCCGTGTCCTCCAGGGGTCGCCAGGTCCGGCCCACCTGGTTCCGCGCCCAGTCGGCGATCTGGGCCAGGTTATCGCGCGATACCTCCGGACTATATAGCCCGCTGCGCGCAGCCAGGACGAAGCCCAGGTACTCGGTCAGGCCCTCGTAGACCCACAACAGCTTGGTCCGCATCGGCTTCTGAAAGTCAGGCGTCGCCAGGCCTTCTGGACGGCGATATTTGCCGTTCCAGGAGTGGACAAACTCATGCGACAGCAGCATGGCGGTCCACTGCTTGCGGTAGGTGTCATCCAAGAACATGCGCTCGGGTACCCGGTTGTCGCTGGATTCGTGGTGTTCTTCGCCGAAGTGGGCGATGTGGTCACTCAGCGCCACCAGAAAGCGGTACGAGCGGTAGTGGCGGGCCCCGAACAACGTCCCAGCCTCGGTGACCAGCCGTTCGTAGTGGGCCTTCAACTCCGAGCTGATCTCCAGACCGGCGGAGCTATCACAAGCCAAGACGAGAAAGTGTGGCGGCCCTTCCGGTGGGCCCAGGGGCACTTCCTTCAGATGAGCGCCGCACAGCACGGGTGAATCGGCCAGGGTCTCCAGCGAGACGGTCTTGAATTGCGCCTGCGTTCCTTCCTCGGCCTTGATCGGCAGCGCGGTGCCCAGTTTCCAGCCTCGGGGTAGCATCAAACTGGCACGGACGTGCAGATCGCGCACGGTGGAGCCCTTGGGATAGAGCAGGACCTGATTCCAGTTCAAGATCGCCAGGCGCGCTGTGGTCGATGCGGCGGAGCTAAAGCCGTCCTTGCTCGCAGGAGCCAGGTAATCGAGGGTCACTTCCACGGCGTCGGCCCCGTCGGGCACGGTGCAGTGGAAGGCGTACAGGTCCACATCATCGCGCCGCCAAGGCACGGGCTTGCCGCCGGCTTGAATCTTCAGCCCGGACAGGTCAGCGATCGGGCCGGACGGCGAATGTTCGCCCTGGATCCATTTGGGATAGTAGAGAGTCAACGGTCCCGGTGTGGCCGGGATCACGAGACGAGCGTGTAGCAGCTTGCGAGGCGCTTCGGTCGCGTCAACGCTCAGCTCGATGGGACGGGATTGGGCCGGTTCGGCTCCCCGAGTTGAGGTCCCCGGAAGGAGGAAGAAGGCCAGGCTCAGGCAAAGGAACCGGCCGACGGCACGAGTACGGACCATAATGGGTCTCCTGAAGGGTCGCGCCAGGGGTCATGCATACCGGATGGTTCGGCGGAGCACTGCCAGGCTCTTGGGAATCGCGGTGCGCCAATCTTCCTTGCCTTCGAACTCCAGCGAGATGTAGCCGCGGTATTTGTGCTTGCGCAGGATGGCGCCGATCCGCTCGTAATCCAGGTCGAGGGCATACCAGATGCCGCCGCCGTAATAGGTCTTGGCCTGCACGAAGGCGGTCTTGGGGGCGATCATCTCGAGTTTGTCGTAGGGGTCTTCCAGGAAGTTACCGGTATCCATCAACACCTTCAACCAGGGTGAGTTGATGGCGTCCACGATGCGGAGGAGACCTTCGGGGGTGCGCGCCAGGCCCCAGTGGTTTTCCAGGCACAGCTCGACGCCGGCTTTCTCGGCCGCGGGCAGGCACTTCTTCAGGCAGTCGATCACCCAGGGGAATGCGTCTTCATCCGTGTAACCTGGCAGGGGCGGCTCGATGCCGCGATTCTTCATGAGCTCGTCGAAGCTCCGGGTGGTGTTCCAGCGCCCGGTATTGACACGCATGGTTGGGATGCCGAGCTTGTACGCTAGCTCGATGCTGGCGAGAGTGATGTCGATGTTCTTCTGGCGCTCCTCTTCCTTGGGCGAGACGAATCCCTGATGGGTGGACAGACCGCACAACGACATGCCGTTGAGGAAAGCGCGCCGTTTGAGCAATTGCAGATACGCGTCATCCTTTTTCGTCATCTGCCGTTCGAGGATCTCCACGGCGTCGAAGCCCATGGCGGCCGCCTGGTCGATGCACTCTTCGATCGACAGCCGTAAGTTCGGGAGAAAGCGCCAGAACGAATAGGTGGACACCGCCATCGGGTTGCCGGTACGGGCGCCCGAAGAGGTCTCCGTTTTGGGGGTGTCGGCGCTGCGTGCCCCGACAGCTGACATACCCAGGCCGGCGGCCGTGGCGACAGACGTGGTCAGAAAACTGCGACGGTCCATGGTCTTGCTCCTGTTGCAACCGTTCGGACGACAGAACACCAAGCGAACCTGGCAGATTGTACCGCGGTTGGGGGCGAACGCCGAGCATCCATTTCGCAAAAGAATTGCAGGCCCTTTCCGCGGCTGCCTACAATACGAGAGATGCTTGGAGAACAAGAGGGCTGATTCCTCATGGGTCCCGATGAGACATGGCAGCCAAGTCAAGGCTCGAAAACCATGAAGTACTTCACCCCTGATCTCCACACGCGTTTCTGTTCGCTCGATCCGGCCGTGGCGGGCCCGGCGCATGCGGAGTGGGAACAAGTTCTCACCAAGTACGAACAGCGGATCAAGAAGATTCGCTCCGAGATGTCGCCTCAGGTGCGTCAACTCGGTGAGCAGCTCCGCCTGCACGACGCCGATCTGGTCTGCTTACTTCGTCAAAACAATGCCGCCATCCTGGTGTTACGGCTGGAGCCGCCCGCTACCGATGTCGTACTGCTCAGGTACGAGGTGCTGCGCGAACCAGTCGTCACCGCGGACGTCTTGCCGCCCGACGTACGCTCGAGCCGTCCTCAGTTCCTGTACGATGAAGTGGATGTGATCATTCGCAAGGGTCAAAAGCTGTTCACACACGCCATCCTCTTCAGCAACGGTCTGGAGGTGAAACTGTCCTTCCGCGATGTGCAGATCGAGATGGCACAGCCATTAATCCTGCGCTCCGAAGCAGAGACTTCCTCTGCGATACCCCAACCGGCGTAACCGACCGTTTGGTCGAGGAATAGACCATGAAGTACTTTACCCCTGAAATCCGCATGCGGTCCAGCTTCGCGGCGGCGCTCCAGCAGCGCTGCCCGCGCTGTCGCCAGGGGCCGATTTTCTGCGGGCAGATTACCATGAATAAATACTGTCCTGTGTGCCGGCTGAGATTCGAACGGGAACCGGGCTACTTCTTGGGGGCGATGTATTTCAGCTATCCCCTCTCGGTTCCGATCCTGGGGCTGTTGATTCTGCTGGGGCATTGGCTGCTGCCGAGCTGGCACATCGAGTTCATCATCGGGTTGTCGGCCTTCGCGTATCTCCCTTTCATTCCACTGGTGTTTCGCTATTCGCGAGTGATGTGGATCTACTTCGACCGCTGGGCTTGCCCAGGACCTTGATCGCGGAGGAACCGAGGCCAAGCTCAACACAAAGAAATTCCACAAGAAAGTTCCGCCGCAGCACCTCCCGCAACTGGGTGGCCTGTTCCGATCCGTCTTCCACGTTCTGATGTGTGATGGCTCCGTGCGTACCCTGTCCAAGGAAGCCCCCGAGGACCTTCTGCGTTCGGCCATCACTCGCAATGGTGGAGAGGTCGTGGACCTGGCGATGGCGACGGCGCCGGGGGCAGGCCGGGGCATGAACCTGGTCGCAACGCAGCTCAAACAGGAAAACCAACACTTGCAGCAGACTCTCCAGCAGGCGGCCAAGGACCTCGAGGGCCTCAAGAAGGATCTCGCCGTGGCCAAGGAGCTGGCCGAGCCGGACCGGAAAGCACTCGAGTTGATGCGCGAGAACGCCCAGCTGCAAGCCACCTTGACGAAGATCCTGGAGGAGATGCAGTTGATCCGCAACGAGATCGACGCGCTCAAGAAGAACAGGTCTGGGCAAAGGGACGAATAGCCGGCGATTTGTTTAGCCGCGAGCCTCGGGCAAGCGCGGAGTTCGCGCTCGCCCGAGGCTCGCGGCTAAACGACAGGGGATTTCTGCTTACGAACCCGGCGCCGGCTCAAGCGATGCCGACATCGACCCTTTACAGCGCGGAATGTCCGGATCCGGGCCGAAGGCGTGGATCTGATCGCGCTTCAGCTCCGCGAGCTCCAAGGTTGTGGTCATGACGATGACCCGGCCCTGCGTGTGCACTTCCCAGGCCATCAAGTAGCCCTTTTCCGGCGGATGGCCGAACAGCTGCTGCAACATCCGGATCACGTAGTCGAAGCTGTGGTCGTCATCGTTATGCAGGATGACGTTGTAGGGCGGCTGCCGTTTCGTCTTCTCCTCTTCCTTTTCCTTCGTCTTCTTGGTGGTTTCCGGAAGGGTGATGCTGTCACTCATGGCCTTAATCCTTCGTTCCAAGGGAAGCGAGCTAACTGGAAAGGGGGGACTGCGACCCCTTCGCCGAAGCCTCACAGGTGCGCCCGAGACAGACCAGCGTGATGTCGTCATGCTGGCTGCGCCCGGCCGCATGTTGTTTGACCAGTTTGACAATGCGCTCGCCCAGGTCCCGGGGAGGCATCGGCCCTCCCTGCAAGGCCTTGTGAATCCCTTCCATACCGATTTGACGATTCTGTGTATCCATAGCTTCGGTGACCCCGTCCGTGAACGCCAGCAGGCAATCCCCCGGCTGGAGCGCGATTTGGCACGCCTGGTAGGTGTAGCCTTCGAGCACGCCCAAGGGCAGCCCGACGATCTCGTTGTCCATCGCTTCTTCCACCTCGCCTGTGGCATGGCGATAGATCAGGGGACTCAAGTGGCCGGCGTTCACCAGCGTGACCGTGTGTTCGTGCGGATCGAGCAGGGCCGCGACCAGCGTGACGAAGCGGTCCGTTTGGCCGGCCTCGTGCAGCAGGTCATTGAGCTTGGTGATGGCCACCGCCGGGTCGGCTTCGGTGAGCATGCAAAAGCGGGCGTCGGCGCTGATCTTGGCCATGAGCAAGGCCGCAGCCACCCCCTTGCCAGCCACGTCGCCCAACATCATTGCCAACCGTTGCCGCTGCGGCAGGGGTATGAAGCCGTAGTAGTCACCGCCCACCGCCTGGGCCGCCTCGTAGTGGGCGAAAAACTGGTAGTCGGGAATCTCCGGCAGCCGGGCCGGCAAGATGCTCAGCTGCACCTGGTGGGCCAGCGCCAGTTCCTGCTTGAGCCGTTCCCGGGCCATCAGGTCGGCGTGCAGCCGGGCGTTTTCCAGGGAGATGTACGCCTGCCGGCCCACGCTGAAGAGAAGCTTCAAATCCTCTTCGGTGAATTTCTTGCCCCGATCCTGGGTATCGAGTTGGATGACGCCGACCGCCTGGCCATCCTGGGACGCCAGCGGCGCACACATAACCGAGCGAATGCGGAAATCGGCAATGCTCTGGCTCAAGGCGAACCGGCTATCACTGGTGGCATCGTCGATGAGCATGGCCTTGACGCTCTCCATGCACTGCTTGACGATCGACCGACTGAAGCGCGCATTGGCCTCGTCCTGAACACGCCGCGTGCGGATCACTTTGGGGTTGAGGCGGCCGCTGGGTTCTTCACGCAAGATGATGAAGCCGCGGTCGGCCTGCTTGAAGAGCTCGAACAGACGGTCGACGATCTTGGGCAAGAGTTCATCCAGCTCCAGTGTCATGCTCAGGTTGTTGCTGATATCGATCAAAGCCTTGAGTTTCTCGGTTGACTGGGTCTCCAGGAGCAGGTTGTTGGGTTGGCTGAAAGAAGCTTCGATGGTGGAGGTATCTTGCTCTATCTCCTCCTCGGGCTCTTCCGGGCGGAGCTCGGCCGGCAACGGCTTGACCGGCGCCGCGTCGTGGTAGCTGCACAGGAAATCGCACACGCGAATGCGGTCGTTGTTCTGGAGCAGGACGCGCGGGTTCTCTTCGGGGATTTTCTGGTTATTGAGGAAAGTAAAGTTGCGACTGTGTAGGTCTTCGACGTAGTACTTGAACTGTTTGCCGTCGGGAACGCGCACGACACAGGCGTGCTCCCGACTGACGGCGGGAATGTTCAGAACCACATCGCAGTCGGCGTTACGGCCAAAAACGATGCGCTCTTTGTTCAGCTGGATGCGGTCCCCTTGATAGGGTCCCTTGAGGACCAACAGATGGGGCATCTCATTACCTCCGGCGCCAGCACCCGGCTCTCCGAGTCCAGCCTAGCCAAGAACTTATACACGTGGAGAGTGTCTCGGTCTTGCCAATTCTAACGGGCCTCGGAAGCCGTTTCAAGAAATCGCTGCCGGTCTTCCCAAGATGGAGGCGTCAAGATTGCCGGCGAGCCGGGGGCTAACGTCCCGGCTCGCCCTCGATCACCCATGCAAAAGCGATTCCAATTGACCGGCTGCGCCTCAAGATCGTATAGTTTTGTCTAGAGAGTGGGTTCCTGTTTTCCTCAAGTAGTGGGAGTGTGTTCGGTGTCCAGCAACTCGGATCCTCGGCAGCGGCAGATCCTCGGCTTTCTCGGCGTGGGCCTTGATAACAAGGATGGACACCAACGCCTGACGCGCAGCGAGCATTTCGTGCTGCTGGGCGGCTCCGAGGAGACGCACGAACAGATGCAAGATACAGTCATCCGGTTCACGGCAGCGCTGCGCCGCCGCGGCAAACAGTTGGAGGAAACTTCCCTGGAGGAGGTGGTGGACCTCTTTCAGGAAACTCAGGAGTGAACCAATCCCAATCGATTCGGGACAGAACGAGGCCAACTGAAACTCCGTGCGTGGGGCTGGGGTACTATCCTCTGTGCTCGTGACGCAGGTGGCCGAACGTGTTCGACGATGACGCCGCGCTGGTGCGACGCTGTTTGCGCGGGGAAGCCGAGGCGGTCCAGACGCTGGTGGAGCGGTTTCAGGCCGAGGTCTACGGTCTGTGCCTGCGGCTGCTGAACCACCGGCAAGACGCCGAGGATGTCTGCCAGGACGTGTTCTTGCGCGTCTTCCGTAGTTTACACCGCTGGGACCCAAAGCGGCCTCTCAAGCCGTGGATCGTCGGCATCACCATCAATCGCTGCCGGACTGCGCTGGCGCAGCGGGCGCGCCGGCCCGAACTGGCGGACTATTTGCAGGATATCGTTACCAGCCCCGTCGAAGACGATACGGCCGAGCTGCTGCGCGAGATCCAGGCTGCCCTTCACGAGCTGCGTCCGGAGTACCGCAACGTCTTTGTGCTCTTCCACGAACAAGGACACGCCTACGAGGAGATCGCGACGGCCTTGCAGCGCCCGGTCGGCACCATCAAGACCTGGCTGCACCGGGCTCGCCTGGAAGTGCTCGGACGGTTACGACGGCGCGGCATGGTTTCCGAGGTCGGTCATGAATTGCCGTGAGTGCCAAGACCTGGTACAGCGCTACCTCGATGGTGACCCGGATGTTCTGGGGCCAGCCCTGGACCGGCACCTGAGCGTGTGCCCGAGCTGCCGGATGCTCCACGCCGCTGCGCAGCGCCTCTGTGAAGGCCTCCGTTTCGTGCCCTTTTCGGTCCCACCCCGCGACCTGGCGCCCCGCATCGTCGTGCGCGTGCTGCGCCAGCGCCGGCAGCGCCGCCGCCGTCTCTGGACCGTGACCGCGGTGGCGGCCAGCCTGTTGCTCGTCATCGGCACCGGTTACCTGGGACGCCGTCCCTCGGCGAGCTCGGTTGGGGCACTGCCTGTCGTCCAGGTTGAAACGCCGGCTGCGGCTTCGCTGCATCAGCGCGTCGAGGAAGTCGGCCTGGCCGTGGTGGCGCTAACCCGGCGAACGGCGGACGAAACGGTGAGTCAGACGCGCTTCTTCTTCCCCGCCGTTGGCCTCTTGCCCACGGCTACGGACACCGCGCCGCGGTCGGAGACCCTGCTGGACCCACCGGTGCAGTCGCTCCGGGAAGTCGGCCAGGGAGTCAGCGCGGGCTTGGAACCGGTGACTGCCTCCGCCCGCCGCGCCGTCAATCGGTTTCTGCAAGATCTACCGCCCATGCAATAACGGGCTGCGTGCTCAGTGGAGAGAAAGCAGTGAGCTGGGAGTCAACGGCCGGGAACGATGGACACAACGAGTTGGGCGCCGAGCCCCATCGGGAGGCGACTCCGCGATGGCGACCTGCTCAGTACTCAGTACTCGGTACGCAGTACTCAGTACTCGGTACGCAGAAGTTTCTGGCTGTTCTTCTGGCAGTCCTCACGTTGGCACTCCCGACCTGGGCCGTGTCGCCGAGCGGCGAGGTGCTACGACTCGTGCCCGACGAGGTCGGGTTCTGTTTCGTCGTCCAGGACTTGCGCAGCCATACGGCGGCTTTGCTTCGCTCTCCCTTTGTGGAACACTTTCGCAGCTCGCCACTGGGCCTGAAGCTTCTCAGCGCTCCCGAAGTGCAAAAACTGGCCGAGGTGCAGGACTACTTCCAGAAACAGTTCCAGCTGGATTGGGCCCGGCTGCGGGACGACGTCTTCGGCGATGCCGTGGTCCTGGCCTATCGTCCCAGTCCGCCGGGAGAACCAGGCAAGGACCAGGGCCTGCTCTTGATCCGGGCCCGCGAGGCCAAGCTGCTCGAAGCTTTTGTCCAGCGCCTCAACGACCTGCAAAAACAGTCCGGGGATTTGCAGAAACTGGAGGTGCGGGAGCACCACGGCGTCGCCTATTACCGCCGGGTCGAGCGCACTGGGGAGAATTACTACTACCTCCGCGGTCCGGTGCTGGCGTTCACGGGCCAGGAAGCGATGCTGCTTCAGGCCATCGACCGCGACCGTTCTGCTGCCGCGGACGTTGAAGCGCCCGTGGCCCGGCAGCTGCGCTTGTTGGGCGTCGACCAGCGCTTGGCGGTCCTCTGGATCAACCCGCGCGCCTTTGAACCAGAATTACGACAGAAAGCGGCGACCGCCACGGGAGCCGAAGCCGCGGCGCTCAGGACCCTGCTCATCTATTGGAAGGCACTGGAAGGCGTTGCCTTGTCGGCGACACTGCACAAGGACCTGGAGTTGGCCCTGGCGATCCGGGCCCGAGTGCCGGAGTTGCCGTCGTCGGCGCAGCGGTTTTTGACCACGGCAGCCAGGCCCTCGGAACTGTGGAGTCGTTTTCCGGACCAGGCGCTGCTGGTCCTGGCTGGCCGTCTCGACGTGGCGGCGCTGGTCGAGCTGCTGAGCGAGTTCATGACCGAGGATGCCCGCAAGGTGTTCTGCGCCGCGTTCGACCGCCATGTGGAAGCGGTCCTGGGCAAGGATGTGGTGCAACGCCTCGTGACCGCGCTCGGCCCTGATTGGGGATTCTGCATTACCGCCCCGCCCGCTGCCGACAAGGCATGGTTTCCTCACCTTGTCGCCGCACTCCGGGTTCGGCGCGGAGACGCCGCGGCGTCGGCGCCGCTCACCATATTGGGCGCTCTGAACGCCTTTGCCATGCTGGCGGTACTCAGTCATAATCGCGAGCATCCCGATCCGGCCAGTCTACAGACGATCCGGCAAGACCGGGTCGAAGTGAAGTACCTCGTCAACGACAGCCTCTTCCCACCCGGTTTCCAGCCGGCCTTCGCGTTCAAGGACGGTTTTGTCCTACTCGCCAGCGCGCCGGAAGCGATTCGCCGTTTCAACACCGTCACTTCTCCCCTGGCCTCGGCGCCATCTCCGGAGGAAGTCCCGCTCTTAAGGCTATCGCTGCGGGCCCTGTACACCTTCCTGAAAGATCGGCGCGAGCCGTTGCTCCTCTACTCGGCCAAGAGTCACGGCATCTCCGCGGAGGAAGCCGGTCTGCGGCTCGACAACCTGCTGGGCATCTTGCAGCTCTTCGACCAGCTGGAAGTGACGCAACGCGCGGCTTCGGGGCAAGCGACGCTGACCTTGCGTGTGCAGACGGCACGGCCGCTGAAGTGATTCCCATCTCTGAGCGATGGCAGCCAGGATCTCGCGATCCGAGAGAATCATGGGGCTGTCTCATAGGGCTGGCGAAGGCTAGCCAGTTTCACCCAGAGACGATGGGCCCCCGAATCTGCCTCATCCGGCAAGGCGACCAACGCCGCCTTTTTGGCTTCGTCGATGTAAATCAATCCCACCGGCAGGTAGTAGTGGCCTCCTTCCTGTGTCAACATCGCACGATGTACGGGGAGAAACTGCCGGCGCCCCTCAAAATCCTTGATCATGACGTTCGCCTCCGCATCCCAGAGCCCAGCAGAGACTTCACAAATCACGTCTGCCATGACGCGTTCCCTCCCAGACCAAGCTGCTTCGACTAACAGAACTTCATCGCGACCCAAGGCAAAAAGCAAGCCCAATTCCCTTCATCCGCTCAACGCGAACCGTCAGCGCTTCAGGCGAACCGCGTACCGGTGTGGTCCAACCTGGCGAGTATGGTAGTGCGCGAGGTCGGCGGCGTGCGGATACCGTTCCTCGGGATCGTAGGGATAGCGGCTCATGCCACGGAACGGCAAGGGTTCCACTGTCTCCCCCGTGGCGGTAAACGGCCCGGCATCCTTGCAATAGCCCCATGTCCGCAACACAAAACTCCGCTTCCAGCCCGGGGGGAGATCCGGCAACGCCTGGGCGTCAAAGTGCACCGTCACCTCGTCCCCTGGACCGAACAAGACGAAGCGGTCGTCGGCCTGGCGGAGCAATTCGGTCACGTCGCCCAGGCGCGTCAAGCGGCCCGAAAGCCGAGTGACATGAAAGGCATCGATGCGGTCATAATCGTACAGCGTCGGCTGGCGCCCGTCCGGCGAATACTCCTGCATGCAACCCCGCGCGGACAGTTCCGCCCGGAGGACCTCCAAAGGCGTGGCGCGCACCAACTCCTGCTTGTCACCCTGCCCCTCTGCGGAGAGGATTTGGGGACGAGGAGGAAGGACCACGCTTTCCAGCAGCGGAGCGACGAAGATTTGGTCCCAGTAGACGTGCATATTCGTGCGCAAGCGCAGGACACAACGTGGCCCGCCCAGCTTGCCGGTCACCTCCACGGTCATCATCCGCGGCAGACCAGCGGGGAAGCCGAACTCGGCGACGAGCGGCTGCCAGGTGCCGTCAGGAGCCTGACGCTCCAGCACCGGCGGTTGCAGGGCGATACCCGCCTGGGTGGCCGCCCAGATCGACTCGGGATAGGGGTAATCGGTCCATCCGGCCAGGCACAGGATCAAGCGGTCGCGCGGAGCGAATGCGGCCAAGCGCTCGCCGAAATCCAGCTCGACCCAGTGTTCTTCGGCAAAGCCGAGCCAGGAGCGGCGGGCAAAGCCATCGACGGTAGCGCGGTCCCAATCACGCAAGACGGCGGTCACATCGTGGCCGCGATGGTCTCGGGCCTTCACGGGGAAGATGGCCTGGCGGAACGCGAACAGCTCCTGGCGAGCCAGCAATTGGGAGGTGCCGAAACGCTCATCGGGGTAGACGCGGATATCCGCGGGATGATCCAGCACGACCAGTTCCAGCCGATCGAGGTACGTCACTTCGTCCATCGGCTCGGCGATCTTGAGGACATAGTGGCCGTCACGCGGCACCAGTTGCTCGGCCTCGATCTTGACCGATTCCTCGGGACGTGGTGGCCGGCAACCGCCTCCGGGCTGCATCTCCCCCACGGAGCCTTCCCCCAGAAAATCGGCCACAAAACCGAAACGCCGGCCATCCCAGGCGAACAGCACGGGGCACGAACCGGTCTTGCGATTGGTCTCTTCAATGCGGACCACCTGGCGGGTGGGTAAGTTGAATTCCGCCTGCCGGGTATTATCGGGCCAGCGCAGCCGGACGACCTCCGCCTCGGCATGGCGTCCCAGGCCGAGGAGCAGTGGCTGGCGCGATTGCCCCAGCCCGGCCGAGAGCGTGGTGTACTCCGCTCCCGTTGACAGGTCTTCCGCCTGCGCGATCACCTTCACCCCGAAGGCATCGGCATTGGTACGCAGCTGGTTGCCCCGTTCGTCCTTGCGGTTCTGGCCGGTCAGTTCCAGCTTCAAGGCATGATTGCCGTTGCCCTGGTTGACGTGCAGGTGCAGACCGGTCTTCTCCGACCAGACCAGCACGTCCGGGTAGCCAGCACCCGTCCAATCCGCCACGACCAGGCCCACTAGATCCGCCGGCCACTCGGCATCGCGGCCCAGCGCTTCCGTGGCATGCGTCAGTCGCCGGCCGTCGTTGTGCAGGAAGACCGGCTTGTGCTGGGCAGACAAGCCGACGATATCGGTTCGGCCATCCAGGTCGAGGTCGATGGCCTGAGCCTGGAGCAACGGCGGCGAATTGGTCACGCCGGCGCGGAAGCGTTGTTCGATCGGAGTCGAATCGCTGCTCGGTTGGTTGAGCAGCAACACCGGTGGCCGAGTGGAACTGACCACGAAGAGATCGGAAAGGCCATCTTGATTGGCGTCACAGACCAGCGCCCCATTCCACGGTCCCCCGGACAGAATGGATTCCGGCAGCGGGGCCCGATGAAAGCGCAGCAGCCGATCGTTGAGGATCAACTGCGGCGCGGCGTCGTCGGCCAGGACGAGTAGATCGAGGTCGTTGTCGCGATCCCAATCGGCCACCGCGATGCCGACCGCGTGCATGCCACCGCCGAGCAACGCCGCCGGTTCGGTTGCCCGGCGGAAGTCGGTGGTCAAGGGCGGCTTTTTGTTCTTGGCCGCATCGGGCACGGCCTGGCCCTGGTTCAGATAGACGGCCAGTCCCTCTTCGGGGGCACGCTTGGGGTTCGGCGGCGGACGCTTGCCGAGCGCGACCAGGGCATCTTCCGCAGTGGCCGCGTATTGGGTCACGACAAGATCCAGGTCGCCATCCTGGTCCAGATCGACAAAGGTTGCGCCCAGGCAAACCGTCTTGAGCTGTTTCAACTCCGTTTGGGCGGTTACATCCTCGAAGCTTCCCTGGCCGGTATTGCGGAAGAGCCATTGTTCGCCGCTACCGCTGAGGAACAAGTCGGGATAGCCGTCGTTGTCGAAGTCGGCCACACAGCAGCCCAGGCTCGACCGAGCACCGCCCAGGCCGGCTTGCGCCGTGACATCCGTGAACTGGCCGTCCCCATCATTGCGCAGCAGCAGATCGCGGACCTGGCCGTTTTCGACCACGGCGCCCAGGAGGAGCAGGTCCGGCTTCCCATCGCGGTTGAAATCGAGCACCGCCAGGGTGGCGCCGAAGCGCGCGCGCACGGCGGCCCGCAGCTCGGCGACCGCCCCTGTACCGAAATCCGCTGCCGTGGCCCAGCGCGTGCCCGCCGCTAGCTGAACGTGGAAGTGCTCGCTGCGGGCAAACAGAGGCAGCGGTCCGATGGCCGGACCCGACGAAGGCACGGCCATTCGACCGACCACTTCTGCATAGCGGCCCATTTCGGTGTACTTGATGGCCGTGGGATTCTCCCAGCCTGCCTCGATCAAGGCTTTGTGCTCGGCGAGGAGGTCTTTGGAGCGCTGCAAATTCTGGGACCGCAGTCGCATCGCCAGGCCGTAAATGGCTCCGCTTAGGTGCGGATCGAGCTGGACCGCCTTCTGGAAACACTCCGTCGAGCGTTCCTCGTCGGCGGCCAGGGTGTTGCCGAGTTGGTACCAGGCGCCCGCATCGGTCGGATCGATCCGCGTGACGGCCTCGAAGTGGGGCACGGCGGCCTGGGTGTTGCCTTCATAGCCGAAGATGATGCCCAGGCAATAGTGGGCGTACGGGTTGTCCGGTTCCTGGCGGAGGATCTCCTGGAAGAGCGCGACGGCTCGCTCCAGGTTTGGCTTGGTGGCGGTGTTGAGAAGAGCGATGCCCAGGTTGATTCGGCCGGGGATCCAAGCGGGAGCCCGCTGCACGACTTCCTCAAAGGATTGCACAGCCTGGGCGTACTCGAATTGCTCCATCTGACCGATGCCGCGGTTGTTGGCCCGCAGGGCCTCGATGCTGGGAAGCTTCGGCTGGGCCTGCCACCACCAGATGCTCCACACCAGCACGGCCACGAGCAGCAGCACCGAACCAATTACGGATAGCGGATAGCGGGAACGTCTCGGCGCCGAATCAGAAGCCATGACCATTCCTCCCGGTGTAAATAGGACGTTGTTTCTGGTTGCCGGGGCACGCCGCCGTATCCTCACGGCAGCCCGGCAAGTCGTTCGGTGCCTTCTGGTCCGTAGTCCCGAAGATAGAATACTCATCCGGCCCGATTTGTCCGGGGCTTTCTTCGTTTAGCCCTGAGCACTCGGGCGAGCACGTCTTCGGCTAAGCGCTCGCCCGAGGCTCGCCCCTCAGCCGAAGCAAAACCGGATCGGAAGAACTTTTCCCATTTTTTGTTATAACTAGAAGGCATTCCCCAGGTTTCCACCATTTCCTGGGTGATGTATTTGTCAATCTTGATCCGTGGGTTATACTCCCACTGGAAGCTTTATCTATTCGGCCAATGCGGGGGCGCGGTGGAGGCTGCCGATGCCCTGCTCTCTTTTGGGTTCGGGGTCCTTCGCTTCGAGTGTACACTGAGGTAACTCTTTTATGAGCACCGACGAAACACCTCCTGCCGAAGTCGTAGTGACCGATCGCCGTGCGGGTGATCGCCGCGCGGTTGCGGATCGCCGCAAGCACGCCATTCCCGTGGCGCTCGAGCGGCGCAGCGGCAAGGACCGGCGTTACCAGGGCGAACGGCGTCGCCAGGTTGATCCGACCACTTGCGAGCGCGACTATAGCGATGACGAAATCACCTTCATGAAGGCGATGGACCAATACAAACGCGACAACCGTCGGCCGTTCCCAACCTGGAGCGAAGTGCTCGAAGTCCTGCGGGCCCTGGGCTACCGGAAGGTCGCGGAGCCGACCGCCCTGCCCGGCCTGTGCGCTTCCGCTGAAAACAGTGCCAAGAACGGCGAACACGCGAAGGACGAATAGGGCAAACCGCCCTTGCGACCGGTTCCGCCTTCCTGCTAAGCTTTTTTCGCCAGGACAGGATTTCTGCTGGCGAACCGGGGCGTCCGCAGATTGCAGATGGGAAGAGCAATCTGCCATGCGCTCGATCTTGAAAGGCAGGATGCCAATGCGCCTTTTTCTTAGCGCCGGGGAGCCGAGCGGCGACCTACACGGCGCCAATCTCGTCGCGACTCTGCGGCGACTGCGTCCCGAGGTGGAGTGCGTCGGCTACGGCGGCGAGCACATGGCGGCTGCCGGCTGTTCTCTCCTCTACCCACTCTGCCAGCTGGCCGTGGTCGGATTTCTACGCGTCGTGCCCAGCCTGCACTCCTTTCTACGCCTGCTCCTCGAGGCAGATCGCTTCTTTCAGCGCCAGCGTCCGGACGCGGTCGTGCTGATCGATTTTCCGGGCTTCCACTGGTGGTTGGCACGCCGCGCCCATGCCCACGGCATCCCGGTCTTTTATTTTGTGCCCCCGCAGCTCTGGGGCTGGGGCAGCTGGCGGGTGCGCAAGATGCAGCGCTGGGTCGATCACGTCTTGTGTACCCTCCCCTTCGAACAAGCGTGGTATCACGCGCGCGGCGTTCCCGCGCACTACGTCGGCCATCCGTACTTCGATGAACTGCCGCAGCAGCGCCTCGACAACGCCTTCGTGGCCGAACAGCAGGCCCGCCCGGCGAAGATCATTGGCCTACTCCCCGGCTCGCGGACACAAGAAGTCCAGCGCAATCTGGCGCTGCTGGTCCACACGGCCATGCAGATCCACGCCGCTCGGCCCGACACGCGCTTCCTCGTCGCCTGCTACAAACCGGCGCATCAGCAACGGGTTGAGGCGTACCTGCGCGGCCGCGGGATCCCCTACGTCGAACCCTGCGTGGGCCGGACGCCGGAGATCATTCACCTGGCACACGCTTGTGTGGCCGTGTCGGGATCGGTCGGACTGGAGTTGCTGTATCGGGGTAAGCCTTCTGTGGTGGTGTACCGCATCAGCCGGTTTGAGGCTCTGCTCTGCCGGATATTCCAGAAAACCCAGTACATCAGCCTGGTCAATCTGTTGGCGGACAAGGAGATCTTTCCCGAATTTCTGACGGTGCGCAGCGAGGCGGCCGGAATCAGCGAGCACGTGCTCCGCTGGCTGAATGACGCAGCAGCGTACGAGGCGGTGTGTGCGAAGCTGCGGACCCTGCGCGAACAAGTGGCGGAGCCGGGGGCGTGTGCACGGGCGGCGGACTATGTTCTGGAAGCGCTGGAGCGGCGCGTTTCCGAACGCCAGCGGCCAGCGGCGTGACTAAATGAGTCCCCGCAAGAGGGAAAGTAGAACGGAATTCATTCCGTTCGGGAAAGCCAACGGAATGAATTCCGTTCTACTTTCCCCAATCCGTGCAGCTATTTAGAGCCGCCCAAAGTACTCG